>JBFKGB010000076.1:0-11517 GCA_041633535.1 Euzebya sp.
GGACCGTGTCACCCGGTGTCGAACTTCCTTCGTAAGCCGGGGGAGGTGGCCGCCGTACTCCACACACCGCGGCGCGGGGTCATCCCCCACCACGTGGCCTCGCGCCGCGGTTCCCCAGTCGGCACCCCTCCGCCCGGGCCGTCCCGGGCACCGTCGAGCCCGAGGCAGCACCCCCATGAGCCGAGCACTGTCCCGCATCGCCGCGACCGCACTGTCGATCGCCGTCCTCCTTCCCGCAGCCGTGCCGGTCAGCGCGCAGGAAGCCCTGTTCGTGCAGGCGCCCGCGGGTGCGGTGGTCTTCCCCACCGACGCCCTCACGGTGCCCGACCCGGAGCAGGCGACCGGCCTGCGCGTCGCGCTGCCGTCACCGGGTGACTGCGCCGTGGTGGTCAGCGACTGCGCCGACGTCGCCCTCCTGAACACCCTGGACGGCTTCGACCTGCTGCCGCGCGTCGCCGTCCAGCTGGACAGCCCGCCGCAGGGGGAGCTGGAGGCGGTCTTCACCGCCGACGTGCTGGGCGTCCAGGCGGCGACGGGTGGGGACGTCATCGGCCTGGGGCGTCTGGGGTACGACCCGGCCACGAGGGTCCTGTACGGCGAGCCGGTCGAGCAGCTGGTGGAGTCCACCGCCTACGACGTGGTGTACGACGGGCAGCGCACCCGCTTCACGACCCTGACCGCGAGCGCAGGGCTGGCCCAGATGCGCCGTCAGCTGGACAGCGGCGCCGCCTACACCGCCGCCGGGATCGGCACCGACCAGCGCGGCATCGACTTCACCCAGGGCGAGCTGCGGACGGTGTTCCCGGCCCAGCAGGTCGCCACGATCACCCGGTACAACGAGACCGTCCCCGGTGGGGAGCTTGCGTCCGAGACCGTGCTCAACACCGCGGTGCTGCGGGCGGGCACTGTGGCGTTCGGCCACTTCACCTCTCCGCAGTGGCTGGACGCCGACCGGGTGATCGAGGCCGCGCCGACCGCGGGCAGCGGTCCCGGCGTGACCGGTCAGGAGGAGGTCGGCATCAGCCTCATCCTCCCTGCAGGCACCCCGCCCGAGGGCGGGTGGCCCATCGCGATCTTCGGGCCGGGCATCACCCGGTCCAAGTACGACCTCTTCCTGGCCGCCGACACCAACGCCTCCCGGGGCCTTGCGACCATGTCCTTCGACCCGGTCGGCCACGCTTTCGGGTCGAACAGCGAGGTCGGCGTCCAGCTGAGCTCAAGCCCTGACGAGGTCCGCTTCTCAGGCTTCGGGCGCGGGTTCGACCAGAACGACGATGGCGTCATCACCAACCAGGAGGGCGTGTCCGCACCGGCCACCCCTCATCCGGCCTCCTCCGTCGGCCTGCGTGACGGGCTCCGTCAGACCGCAGCCGACCTGATGGCGCTGGTCCGCGCGATCCAGCAGGGTGCCGACGTCGACGGGGACGGCACCGCCGACCTGTCGACGACCGACATCTCCGTCTACGCCCAGAGCCTCGGCGGGATCTACTCCACCATGATGATGGGGGCCGACCCGTCCGTCGACGTCGCGGTCCTCAACGTCCCCGGTGGCGCGATCCTCGACATCGCCCGGGTCTCCCCGGCCTTCCGCAACGTCGTCGGTGACCTGCTGCGTGACCGCATCCCCGGCCTGCTGAACGGCGGCATCGACGGCTTCGACGAGGACCTGCCGTTGTCGGCTGCCGAGCCCGCCGTCGCCGACCCCGTCGACGGGGCGCTGGCGATCCAGCAGCTGCTGTACCAGGCCAACTGGCTGGACCGTCCGGGCAGCCCCGAGACGTTCGCGCCGCTGCTGCAGACCCGTCCGCTGGCCGACAGCAGGGCCAAGACCGTGCTGTTCCAGCTCGCCTTGGGCGACGCGACCGTCACCAACCCCGAGTCGCTGCGGCTGACCCGGGCCTTCGGGGACGACAGCCACGTCGTGCTGTACCGCAACGACCTGACGGCGAGCGCGAACAGCAACCCCCACGGCTTCCTGCTGGACCCGACGATCCAGGGGCGCAACCAGGCACAGCAGCAGGTCGTGGACTTCATCCTCTCCGACGGCACCACCATCACCGACCCCGACGGGCCGTTGCCCACCTGGGAGGTCCCGATCGCCGACCCCGACATCCTCCTGACCCGCAACTTCCCCGACGACGCCTACGCCGCGCCGACCGACGCCCCGCGACGTGGGACCGAGCGCGTCGACGGCGCCTCCGGTGCCGCCGTCGCCGCGGCGGTCAGCGCCACCGTGTTCGATGAGGCCACGACCGCCGTGGTCGCCCGCGTGGACGACTACGCCGACGGCCTGACCGGTGGCCCCCTGGCGGCAGGGCTGGGTGGACCGCTGCTGCTGAGCGACCGTGACGCCCTGTCGCCGGAGGCGGCGCAGGAGATCCAGCGGCTCGGGGTCGAGACCGTCGTGCTGCTGGGTGGCGAGGCGGCGCTGTCCGCGCAGGTCGCCGCGGACCTGGAGGACGCCGGCGTGACCGTCGAGCGCATCGGCGGCGCCAACCGCTTCGCCACCGCCGCGCTCGTCGCCGGGCGCATCGGGTACTCCAGCGAGGTGCTGCTGGTCGAGGGCGAGAACGCCGACCCCGCCCGCGGGTTCCCCGACGCGCTGTCGGCCGCCGGGATCGGGGCCGGCCTGGGCCAGCCCATCCTGCTGACCAACGCCACGCGGCTGCCGCAGGAGACCATCGACGCGCTGACCCCGACCCAGGACGTCACCATCGTCGGCGGCACGGCAGCGGTCAGCGAGGCCGTCGCCGCCCAGGTCGCCCCGCTGGTGGACGACCTGACCCGGGTGGCCGGTGCCGACCGGTACCAGACGTCGGCCCGTGCGGCGGACGAGGCGCTGCGCCGCACCCTGATGCCCACCACCGTGTGGGTGGCGACCGGGGCGTCCTTCGCCGAGGGGCTCGCAGCGGGCGCGGCGGCCGGGGCGACCGGCGGGATCCTGCTGCTGGCGCCGCCCGCGACGCTGGACCAGGCCCCCGACGTGACCCGCTGGCTGTCCCGGCACGGCGCCTCGGTGGACACCGCCCGCGTCGTCGGCGGTCCCTCGTCGCTGTCGACCACCACCGAGCAGGGGGTGCGCACGGCGGTTGCCGGCTGATGCAGCGGCGGGCGGGCGTTCCCCCCTTCCGCCCCCTGGCACAACGTGTTACGGTTTCTGGGCAGACAGGGTAAGTTCTGTAACACGACGTCCAGCCCGCCGACCATCGGAGCCGTCCACGTGAGCACCATCATCGAACCCGAGCAGGACCTGGAGGCACGCACCGCGGCCTTCGTCGAGCACGTCCAGTCCGGTGGACAGGTCGAGGCCGACGACTGGATGCCCGAGGAGTACCGCACCCTCGCCATCAAGTTCATCGAGATGCACGCGAACTCCGAGATGATGGGCGCGCTGCCCGAGCGTGAGTGGATCGCCCGCGCCCCCAGCCTGCGCCGCAAGATGAGCCTGACGGCCAAGGTCCAGGACGAGGTCGGCCACGGCCACATGATCTACCGGGTCGCCGAGGACCTCGGGAAGTCCCGCGTGGACATGCTGACGGACCTGATGAACGGTCGGACCAAGTTCCACAACGTCTTCCACTACCCGACGAAGAGCTGGGGCGATGTCGCCGTCATCGGCTCGCTCGTCGACGGCGCGGCGATCATCACCCAGACGGCGCTGCTGACCACCTCCCTCGCCCCCTACGCCCGCGTCATGAAGCGCGTGTGCGCCGAGGAGTCCTTCCACCAGCGACACGGTGAGGACCTGCTGCTCGAGCTGGCCTCGGGCACGCCGGCGCAGCGCGAGATGCTGCAGGAGGCCGTCGACCGCTGGTGGGTGCCGATCATGCACTTCTTCGGCCCCAAGACCCCTGCGGAGAAGGACCGTCTGCTGCACTGGCGGATCAAGACCGAGCTGAACGAGACCCTCCGGCAGCGCTTCTTCGACCGCTACGTCCCCAAGCTGTGGGACCTGGGCATCTCGATCCCCGACGAGGCCCTGGCCTACGACGCCGCCTCGGACAGCTGGACGTGGACCGAGCCGTCGTGGGACGAGCTGCGCGAGGTCGCCAGCGGCAACGGCCCGATGACCGCGACCCGCCTGTCCTGGCGGATCTGGATGAGCGACGCCAACGCCTGGGCCCGTGAGCTGATGGACCTGCCGCGGCTGGACCTGACCCACCCGACCCCCCGGACGGCCGCCTGATGACCCGCTACCCCGTCCTGCAGCGGCGCAGGGAGGACTCCGACTGGGAGACCGTCGGCGTCGTCCACGCCCCCGACCGCGAGATGGCCCTGGGCTTCGCTCTCCACAGCTTCTTCCGCCACGGCGAGGGCGTGCACTGCGCCATCGACGACGACGGCGAGATCGTGACGGTCACGGACCCCGCCGACGTCGTCGCCCACACCGACAAGTCCTACCGCGTGTCGGCCGGCTACCCGCTGGGACCGAAGCGCCGCAGGGCCGAGCAGCGGGTCGCCGAGCTGGGCGTACGCATCGACAAGCCACGCCCTGGCGTGGACAACCGTCGCGACAGGTCGCGCGATGAGCAGAGTGACCGGAGCGAGGGCTGAGATGACGATCGCGACCCGCATGAGCAACCTGCCGTCGGCCACCCGCGCCGGCTGGACCGCCGAGGACGACCCGCGCCTGGCGCTGGTCCTGTCCCTGGGTGACGACGAGCTGATGATCGGCCACCGTCACTCCCACTGGACCGGCGTCGCACCGACGCTGGAGGAGGACCTGGCGTTCTCCTCGCTGGCCCAGGACGAGATCGGCCACGCCGCGATCTGGTACGGCGTCGCCGAGGAGCTGACCGGCCAGGACGAGGACACGATCGCGTTCGGCCGGCAGCCGGAGGAGTACCGCCACGCCAACCTGCTGGAGCAGGAGCCCGGCGACTGGGCCTACACCATCGCCCGTCAGCACGTCTACGACCTGTTCGACCACCTGCGTCTGGAGATGCTCGCCGACTCGGGCGACGCCACCATCGCCGGTGTCGTCGGCCCCATCCTGCGTGAGGAGCGGATCCACCGGGCGCACGCCCGGGCGTGGCTCAGCCGGCTGTCCGACGGTCCGGCCGACGGCCTGGCCCTGGTCGTCGAGGGTGCCCGCAGGGTCCTGTCACAGGTCGGCGGGCTGTTCGAGACGCTGCCGTGGGAGGAGGAGCTGGTGAAGGACGGCACCCTGCCCGGGCTGGTGTCCAGCCTGTACCAGCCCTTCGTGGCACGGCTGACCGAGGAGTACACCGAGTTCGGCATGGCCGACGCCCTGGACGCCCTGGACGTGGCCGGCGGCCTGGGTGGCCGGCAGGGCACCCACACCGCGGTGTTCGAGCCGATGTGGGACGAGATGACGGCGCTGTTCCGGGAGCACCCGGGCGCGACCTGGTGAGCAACATCCACCATGGTGGATCGTGATCAGTGAGGAGCCGATGAGCACGACGACGATCGATGTCGATGCAGTCCGCCACGCCGTCGAGGGCGTCGAGGACCCCGAGATGCCCCCCATCACGATCGGTGAGCTGGGGATGGTCCTCGACGTCCGACTGGACGGCTCGACCGTCGCGGTCGAGGTCATGCCGACGTTCTCGGGCTGCCCTGCCATCGCCTACATCGGTGCCGACGTCGTGTCGGCCGCCGCGGCGGTGGAGGGGGTGACCGACGTCGAGGTCCGCTGGCGCAAGGACGTGGCGTGGGGGCCCGAGCTGATCACCGAGTCGGGGCGGGCGAAGCTGACCCAGGCCGGGATCGCCCCGCCCGGGTCGGGCCAGCAGCTGCTGCAGATCGGCGGGGTCACCTGCCCGTACTGCGGCTCGCGGAACACCCGTGCGGACAGCCCGTTCGGGGCAGCGCCGTGCCGGTCCACCTACTCCTGCCGTGACTGCAAGACCCCGTTCGACGCCATCAAGGACATCTGAGTCAGCGCACGCCCAGCCTGACCGGCAGGGTCTCGAGGCCCCGCAGCACGCGGGTGGTCCGGCGGCGGGCCGGCGCGACCTGGCGAAGGTCGGGGAAGCGGGACAGCAGCTGGGTGAACGCGACCTCGGCCTCGAGCCGGGCCAGCGGTGCGCCCAGGCAGTGGTGCACGCCCGAGGAGAACGACAGGTGCGACCGGGCGTTGACCCGCGTGACGTCCAGCTGGTCGGGGCGGTCGAACACCGCCGGGTCGCGGTTCGCGCTGCCCAGCAGCACCATCAGGCTGGACCCACCGGGCACGACCGTGCCGCCCAGGTCGGTGTCCTCCCACGCCAGCCGGCCGGTCAGCTGCACCGGTGCGTCGTAGCGCAGCAGCTCCTCCACCGCGCCGGGCATCAGCCCAGTCGGATCGTCGGCCAACGTCTTCAGCTGCACGGGGTGGCGCAGCAGCGCCAGGGTGCCCGACCCGATCAGGTTCACCGTCGTCTCGAAGCCGGCGCCCAGCAGCAGGATGGTGGTGGCGGACAGCTCCTCGTCGCTGAGCCGGTCGGCCCCGTCACGGGCCGACAGCAGGCGGCCCAACACGTCGTCGCCGGGGTCGCCGGCCCGCCGCCGCTCGGCGAACAGCTCGCCGATGAAGGCGTGCACCTCGGCGCCGGCACGCTCGATCCGTCGCTGGACGTGCGGCGGGCGGGTCGGCTCCAGCGACAGCGCCAGAGCGCTGCCCCACTCGGTGAACCGGCTGGTGGCGTGGGCCGGGATGCCCAGCATCGAGCAGATCATGCGGATGGGCAGCGGCGCGGCCAGGTCGGCGATCAGGTCCACGGTGCCGCCCGCACGCTCCTTCGCCTCGGCCTCGTCCAGCAGCCTGGCGGTGGTCTCCTCTGCCTGCTCGCGCATCCTCGTCGTGGCGCGCGGCGTGAAGGCCTGGGCGACCAGGCCCCGGATCCGCGTGTGCCCGGGCGGGTCGGTGTCCAGCAGCGACGGTGACAGCGGGCTGTCCCACCGCATGTGGGGCGGCAGCTCCGTCCCCGGTGGCGGACCGACCTTCAGCTCGCGCAGCGCCGCCTCCGCCGCGCCGTGCGTGGTCGTGATGGCGAAGCCGGGCAGGCGGCTGCGCACGACCGGCCCCTGCTGACGCAGCCCGGCGTAGACGCTGTAGGGGTCACGAAGCAGCTCAGGACCCTGCAGCATCCGCGCGGCCGGGTCGTTGGTGGCCCGAAGCCCCAGCCGGACGGCTTCGAAGAGCAGGTGCGTCCCGGCCTGGCGTGCGCGGTCCAGGGCTGCTGCTGTCCGGCCGCCGGCTGATGTCGACATGGGTGTGCAGCCTACCGGCGCACGGCGTGCAGGAGTGCCGCGGCGCCGCGTCGAACTGCACCTGATCGCCAGTCACACCCCACCCAGGAGGACCCCCGGATGCGTAGTCGCCATTCCATCGTCGTGCTAGCCGTCATCGCGCTCATGGTCGCGCTGATGCCCGTCGCCAGCGCCCAGACGACGTTCACGCAGAAGACGGAGACGCTGTTCATCTCGGCGGGCTGCCCGCAGGACACCCCCGGCACGTGCACCTCCACCCGCTGGCTCGGCCGCGTCACCGGGGACTCCAGCAGCAACTTCGTCACGGCCATCACGCCCGCTGACGAGGTGCTGTTCCGCGCCACGGGCCAGATCAACTGGCGGGACTACGCGTCCAACAACACGGTGCCTGCGGAGGGCTACCGGCTCATCGGCGGCAGCACGATCAAGATGACGGTCCAGCTGACAGCCCAGGGGCCGGGCGTGAACACCACCGTCCACGGTCGGGTGATCCTGCGCCCCAAGACCGGGTCGTCGACGACGATCACCGGGGCGGACCAGACGATCCTGCTCACCGCACCTGCGGGGACGTCGACCGTCACGTTCGACCTGAAGGTGCCGACGGCGCTCGACAACGTGGTCATCGGCTCGTTGACCGCCGAGATCGGCGTCCACGGCGTGCACGCGGCGGCTGGCTACATCAACCAGCAGGGCGGCTCGACGGTCACGATCCCCCACCTGGTCGCCGCCGGCTGTCGACCGGGCCGAAGCGGTCGGTGTCGTGGGCCTGCCAGTCCCGCCACGCCTGTGTGATCTCCTCCGTCGTGCGACCGACGAAGTTCCACCACATCGTCACGGTCTCGAAGGGCGTGCCGCCCAGGAACATGGTCCGGCCGCCGCCCTGCCGCGACTCCAGCCGCAGATGCGGGCGGCCCGTCGGGACGAAGGCCAGCGAGCCTGGCTCGACGACCGTGCCCTCGACCAGGACCGGGTGGTCCAGCGGGACGATCGCGTGCTCGAACGTGGTGTCGGCGGGCAGCTCGACCGTGCCCGCGCCAAGCCGCATCTCCGCGCCGACCATCGGGGTGTCCTGCCGGGCCGGCGACGTGGCGCCCAGCAGCGACCCCATGAACACGGTGGCGTCCCCCACGACCCCGTCGGGGCCGTCCAGCTGGACCTCCGGCAGGTCGGCGAGGTGCTGGAAGGCCGGCTCGCCATGACGGGTGGACTCGGGCTGGGCGACCCACATCTGGACGCCCAGCAGACCCGTGCCCAGCCCGAGCTCGGCGTGGGCGATGCCGTTGCCGGCCGTCATCAGGTTCAGCTGTCCCGGACGGATCAGCTGCTCGGTGCCCAGGGAGTCGCCGTGCACCGCCTCGCCCTCGAACAGCCAGGTCACCGTCGACAGCCCGATGTGGGGGTGCGGGCCGACCTCCATCGGGTCGGGGTCCAGCGCGTCCGGCGGCAGCATGCAGTCCACGAAGCACCACGCGCCGACGGTCCGCCGTGCCTTGGTCGGCAGCACACGGACGACGTCCACCCCCGGCAGCGTGGCACGTCGCCCCTCCCGCACCTCGACGTCGTCTGTGCTCATCACCTGTCCTCTCGCCGGCGCTGGACGCCCAGTCTGTCATCCGATCGTCATCGACAGGACCGAGTGCGGTTTGTCATCCTTGGTGCATGCGACACCTCCCCACGCTGCTGACCCTCGCCGTCCTCCTCAGCGCCTGTGGGGGAGGGGGGTCCGACACCGCGTCCGGTGAGTCCCGCGCGGCCGAGGAGAAGGCCTCCGCGGCCGCCCTCCTGATGACCGAGGCCCCTGCCGACGACGGGGCGGGCGACGCCGGCAGCGCGGACAGCTCGGACGGGACCGAGCCGGAGGGCGGCGCCACCCCCGGGCCCGTGCCCGCTGTCGGCGCCGGCACGGTCCCCGCGGTCACCTTCGGTGACGTGTGCCTGGGTGGACGTGCCCACGAGTCCGCCACGCCCTACACCCAGACGGCCGGCGTCCACCCGTTCGCACCGTACGTCGACGCGGGTGAGGGGTTCGAGTTCGTCGCGATGAACGGGGACTTCCCCGACGGGTGGAGCGGCAGCAGCTTCGACGCCGAGCTGGCGCTGTGCCTGACCGTCACCGAGGCGGTGCCTGCCACTCCCTGCGAGTTCGAGGACCGCGACACGGGTGAGACCCTGACGCTCGAGACCTTCGACGCCGCCTACGACGTGGCGCTGTACGTCGCGCAGACGGGTGAGCTGCTGCTGGAGACGTCCACCGAGCTGGTGCCGTACGGGGACTGCCCGTTCATCGCCAGCTTCGTGGAGGGGGAGAGCACCGCGGTCGACCACGCGAGCCCCGGCCCGGTGCTGACCGAGCAGCTCAACGCGATCGTCAACCTGGTCTGACGTGACAGGATCGGGGGCATGCACATCGGAGCCCACGTCGACGCCGACGACCCCCTGACCGCCGCGGCAGCCATCCAGGCCGACCTGATCCAGATCGTGCTGGGTGACCCGCAGGGCTGGAAGAAGCCACCGCCGCGAGAGGACGTCGCGGAGCTGCGGGCCGCGGGTCTGCCGATCTACGTGCACTCGCGGTTCCTGGTGAACGTCGCCTCGGCGTCCAGCCGGATCCGGATCCCCTCCCGCAAGATCATGCAGCAGCACGCCGACGCGGCCGCCGAGCTGGGTGCGCAGGGGCTGATCGTGCACGGCGGGACCGTCACCGGCGACGAGGACGTCAGCGAGGGCTACGGACGCTGGCGCAAGGCACTGCAGGCCGTCGACACCGACGTGCCGATCCTGATCGAGAACACCGCCGGCGGGGACAACTCGGTGGCCCGCAGCGTGGAGTCGATCAGACGGCTGTGGGACACCGTGGGCGACCTGGGTCCCGGCTTCTGCATGGACACCTGCCACTCGTGGTCGGCAGGGCTGGACGTGGTGGCCTCGACCGAGGAGCTGATCGACATCACCGGCGGGATCGCGCTGGTGCACTGCAACGACTCGCGGGACGAGCAGGGGTCCAGCCGTGACCGCCACGAGACCCTCACCAAGGGCCAGATCCCGCCGGAGGAGCTGCTGGCCGCCATCCGGCTGGCCGACGCGCCGGTGGTGTGCGAGACCCCCGCGGACGGCCTGGCCCACGACATCGCCTGGCTGCGCGAGCACCTGTAGCGGGGTTCGCTCGGGTCGGGCTGCTCGGGTCGGGCTGCTCGGGCGGGCCGTCAGGTCAGGTCGAAGCCGACCTCGACCGTGACCGAGACGGCGACCGGCTCGGGCGCGATCGCCACGGCGGTCGGGCCGTCCCCCTCACCGCCGGCCATGTCGGCCATGCCGCTCCGCTTGCTGGCGTAGGCCATGGGCATCCCGCCACCGCCACCGGGCAGGCGCAGCCCGGGCTCGGCGATGACCGTGGGACGGCCGACGCTGACACCCAGGCCGGAGGCGTAGGCATCGGCCCGACGCCGCGCGTCCGTGGCTGCAGCCGCCCGCACCTCGTCCCAGCCGGGTGCGTCGTCGGCCACGCGCCAGTCAGGTCCGGCGACCGCGACGTCGTCGAGACGGCTGAGGGCGCCGACCAGCGCGGTCAACCCCTCGCCCTCCGGCAGGCACACCAGCTCGGAGGTCCGGGTGGCGACGTGGCCCACCAGCCGTCGGGTGCCGCGGGGCTCGTGTTCGTACTCGGGTCCTGTGCGCAGCGAGGACACGACGACGGCGCGGACCAGCCCGGCCCTGGCGTCCGCGACGATGGCGTCGACCTCCTCGGCACGCCGCGCACAGGCCGACACGGCCTCGGCCTGGTCCCTGGGGGAGCGTGTCTGCACGGTGACGGTCAGATGGGCGTCCGTCGGCATCAGCCGCGCCTCCGCCGACCCCTGGACGATGATCTCGGGCATGGCCGGACCCTACGCCCCCGGCCGCACGCGTGCGGCCCCTCTCCCGGCCCCCCGTCCCGGCCGGCGCCCCACCCGGGTGTGTGCACCCTGGCTGCTCGCGCCGACCACGCCGATCGGCCAAGCCGACCTGACGGCCACCGGATACCACCGGTGTTACTTTCGGCGTGTGGGCCGGCACCGCTGGTGCCCGCCCCCGCACGCCCCCATCCCTCACTCCACGCACCCCGTAGCGGGTCGACGATCGGGTTAGAGCCATGATCCGTTTCGACAAGGTCTCCAAGACCTACAAGAAGACCATCACCGCCCTCGACGACGTCTCCCTGGAGATCGGCAAGGGCGAGTTCGTCTTCCTCGTCGGCGCGTCCGGGTCGGGCAAGAGCACGTTCATCAAGCTGCTGCTCAAGGACCTCGACCCCGACGCCGGGGA
>JBFKGB010000077.1:0-11421 GCA_041633535.1 Euzebya sp.
CACCGCGATGCTGTCCCAGGCCAACTCCGTCCCGCAGGGCGTCCTGTCGCTGCTGGGCTGATGACCAACACGATCCCGCAGCACCGTGACGCTCAGGTGCTGCGGGTCGTGGCCGATCTGATGGACCAGATCAGGAACTCCTAGGAGAACACCGTGGCAAGCTCGTTCGGGATCGATGGCCTGGCCTCCGGGCTGGACACGACGGGGATCATCAACCAGCTGATGGCCCTCGAGCGCGCGCCCGTGACCCGCATGGAGCAGCGCATCAAGGAGAACGACGCTGCCAAGAAGTCCCTCCAGGCCTTCTCAACCGCGATGGACAGCATCGAGACGATGGCCAAGGGCCTGTCGGGCGCGGCCGCGACCTTCATGCCCGTCAAGGCCAGCAGCTCGGCCGCCTCCGTGGTCGCGACGGCGTCGGCGGGCGCCTCGACCGGGACCTTCTCCTTCACCGTCGACGCGCTGGCCGGCACCCACCGGCTGGCCTCGAAGGGGTCCGTGGCCGCCACGACCGACACCGTCGCGACGGCCTCGAGCACCGTGCGGATCACCATCGACGGGACGGACCACGACATCGACACCGGTGACGGGTCCCTCGGTGCGCTGATCGAGAACATCAACAGCACCACCGGGCTGGGCGTGAAGGCCCAGGCGATCAACACGGGCAGCGGCTACAAGCTGCAGCTGGCGGCCCGCGAGAGCGGCGCAGCCGCCTCGTTCACGTTCGACACGACGAACATGGACACCGCGTTCGCCTCGGGTGGCACGGCCGGTGACCCCATGCTGGTGCTGACGCAGGGCACCGACGCCTCGATCACGCTGGGCGACGGCCCCGGCAAGTTCTCGATCACCTCGGCGTCCAACACCTTCGCCGGTGCCATCGACGGGCTGACCTTCACCGTCACCGAGGCCGACCCCACGAAGTCGATCCAGGTCAGCGTCAACGCCGACGCCGACTCCCTCGTCAGCAAGGCCAAGGCCTTCACCGAGGCGATCAACAAGCTGCTGATGGACTTCGACCAGGCGCTGAACAGCGGCAAGGACGGCAAGAAGGGCAGCCTGGCCAACGACCCCACGGTGCGGTCGATGCGGTCGCAGCTGCTGAACGCGGTCACCTTCGGCATCGGCGGGACCACGTTCGGCTCGGCCGGGCTGATCGGGATCGAGTCGACCCGCACCGGCGGGCTGACGTTCAACGAGAGCACCTTCCGCGCGAAGCTCGCCTCGGACCCCGACGGGGTCCGCGAGGTGTTCCGGACCGACGACGCTGGCAACCCCGGCATCGCCCAGCGGGTCAGGACGCTCGCCGAGGCCGCCACCAAGTTCAACACCGGGACCTTCGCGACGGCGATGGAGTCCCGGACGTCCCGGAACACGACGTTGCGGGATGCCATCGACCGGACCGACATCCGGCTGGAGCTCAAGCGCGCCGCGCTGCAGCGTCAGTTCTCCGGTCTTGAGGTCGCGCTCCAGAAGATGAACTCACAGAGCGACTGGCTCGCGGGGCAGCTCCCCGCGCTCCAGGCCAACTCCCCCAAGTAGACAGGGCCCTGCACCATGACGATCGCCTCAGCGCGCCGCCGCTACGTCACCGACGCCATCACCACCGTGAGCCCCAACCAGCTGGTGGTCATGCTGTACGACCGCATGCTGCTGGACCTGGTCAGGGCCGACGAGGCGCTGGCCCGCCGCGACCTCGCCGCGGTCAACGAGTGCCTGCTGCACGCCCAGGACATCGTGCTCGAGCTGGAGTCCAGCCTGGACCCGACGAGGTGGGCGGGTGCCCGGGCGCTGGGACAGCTGTACCGGTTCATCAGCGCCGAGCTGATCACCGCGAACGTGACGAAGGACGCTGCGCGGATCGAGAACTGCCGCCGGGTCATCGAGCCCATCGCCGAGGCATGGCGGATCGCTGCGGCCAACCCGGTCGACGCCGCGACCGCATGAGCACCTGGACGGCGGTCCTGGACGCCTTCGAGGCGCGTCTGGACGAGGTGGGCCGGGCCCTCGCGGACGGCGAACCCGGCACCGTGCCGCCGTTCGCGCCACCCGCCGACCCGCCCCCGATCCCCGCCGACGTCGTCCCCCGGGCCGTCGCGCTGCTGCAGCGGTCGCGCGAGATGGAGCAGCTGATCGCACAGGCCCGCGTCGCCGTCCGCGCACGGCTGGACGCCCCGCCCCCTGCGCCCCGCGCACCGGGTCAGGCGAGCCGCTTCGACATGGCCGTCTGATCGCCACCACCGCGATGGGTGAGGAAGTTGTGACCGAGAGCTAATACGTCGGCGGGGGGCGCCGATGAGGCAGGGACGGAGGGCACGGATCGCCCTCGACAGACCGCCAGGGACCGGCGGGAGCAGCAGCTCTGTCCAGCGATCCCTTGGAGGTCCCCCGGTGGTGTACGACGTCACGACGGCCAGCCTCCACGCTGCGCTGCGCGGCCTGTCGGCCCGGCGCGGGGTGCAGGCGCAGAACATCGCCAACGTCGACACCGCCAACTACCTGGCCCAGCGCGTCGACTTCGAGTCCGCCCTCGGATCAGCACTGGACGACGTCAACCGCGGCAGCGCCAGCGCAGCCAGCGTGGCCCGGACCAGCCCGCAGACGACCACGTCGCTGGACCCCACGCGGCTGAACGGCAACAACGTCAACCTCGACGACGAGTTCCTGGCCCAGGAGCAGACCGAGCTGGCCTACTCGACCGTCATCGAGGCCATGAGCGCGAAGTTCCGCCTGATGCGCACCGCGATCAAGGGCCAGTAGCGATGTCGATGTTCAACGCCATCAGCACCGCCCACAGCGGCCTCAACGTCTATCGGACCTGGCTGGACGCGACGTCGGACAACATCGCCAACGCCAACACCGTCACCAGCACCGACGAGGAGGCCTTCCAGGCGCGCCGCATCCTTGCGGCTGCCGTGCCGGGCAACGGCGCCGGCGTCGGCGGTGGTGCCCGCGTGACCGGGGTCGAGTTCTCCTCACCGGAGGGGCGACTGGCCTACCAGCCCGACCACCCCCTGGCCGACGAGGACGGGATGGTCCGCACGCCCGACATCGACATGAGCGTCGAGATGACGTCCCTGCTGATGGCGCAGCGCGGCTACCAGGCCAACCTCGCCGTCGTCGAACGGGCCCGCGACGCCTACCGGGCCGCCCTGCAGCTGGGGAGGAGCTAGCCCATGGCCATCAACGGTGTGTCCGGCGTCGGCGGGTTCTCCCGCCCCGCCCCCGTCCAGCGTCCCAGCCTGACCGAGCCCGGCACCGCCGGCACCAACGGCACGGGCAAGGCCGCTGGCGGCGGCTTCGCCGACCAGATCTCCGACGCGCTGGCGTCGGTGCAGCAGAGCCAGGAGGTCGCCGACGGCCTGGCCCAGCAGGCCGCGACGGGCGACCTGTCCGACATCCACGACTACATGATCGCCTCGACCCAGGCGCAGCTGGCCACCGACCTGACGGTCGCGGTCCGCAACAAGGCCCTGGAGTCGTTCCAGTCGATCATGCAGATGCAGGTCTGAGTGACACATGGCTGACTCCACCACACGCGACCCCCGCCAGAACCTGGACCGGGCACGCGGCACCATGACCGAGATCCTGGCCGGGTTCACCACCGGCCAGAAGACGATGACCGTCCTGGCCGTGATCGCACTGGTCATGGCCGGCATGTTCTTCGTCCGGTGGGTCTCGCAGCCCTCGCTGGCGCCGCTGTTCAGCGACATCTCGGCCACCGATGCGGCGGCCATCACCGAGGAGCTCGAGTCGCGGGGCGTCGCCTACGAGCTGGCCGACGGCGGCCGCACCATCCTGGTGCCGCGCGACCAGCGGTCGAGCATGCGCCTGGCGATGTCCGGCGAGGGCCTGCTGCCGGCGGACGGCGTCGGCTTCTCGATCCTGGACGACAACGGCGTCACGACGCCCGAGGCGATGTGGAACGCGGAGTACCAGCGGGCCATCGAGGGTGAGCTGGCGACCACGATCAGCTCGATGGACATCATCGACAGCGCCCGCGTCCACCTGGTCATCCCCGAGGAGGACCTGTTCATCCAGGACGTCGAGATGGCCAGCGCGTCGGTCTTCCTGTCCCTGGCACCGGGCATGACCCCGACCCCCGTGCAGATCCAGTCGGTGGTCAACCTGGTCGCCGGCAGCGTGCAGGGGCTCGTCCCCTCCCAGATCACCGTCACCGACACCGCCGGCAACATGCTGGCCGCGCCGGGCGACCAGGGGCAGATGACGGCGATGGGCGACGCCCGCCAGTACCAGACCAGCAGCTTCGAGAGCCGCCTGGCCAGCAACGTCGAGGGGATGCTGGAGCAGGTCATGGGCCCTGACGCCGCCGTCGTCACCGTGACCGCGGACCTGAACTTCGACACCGTCGCCCAGACCAGCGAGACGTACGGCAACGACGGCCCCGACGGCGGCATCCCGCTGGAGAGCACCGTCACCAACGAGACGTTCACCGGCATCGGCGCCGAGCAGACCGGCGTGCTGGGTCCCGACGGCAACCTCATCGGCGGCGGCGAGGGCGAGCAGACCACCTACACGCTGGAGGACGGCACGACCCGCTTCGCCGTCGACCGCAGCGTCCAGGAGATCCTGCAGGCCCCCGGCTCGGTGAACCGGCTCAGCGTGGCGGTGCTGCTGGACTCGACCGACGGCGCACCCGACGCCCAGGCCGTCCAGGCCCTGGTCGAGGCTGCCGTCGGGTTCAACGGCGACCGCGGCGACATCGTCCAGGTCAGCGCCATGGCGTTCGACACCCGGGCCACAGAGGCCGCCGCGGCCGCTGCGGAAGAGGCAGCTGCCGCTGCGAAGAGCCAGCAGATGTTCGACATGATCCGCACCATCGGCTCGGTGCTGATCGTCATGCTGGTCCTCTTCCTGGCCTGGCGCAGCGCCAGGAAGTCGATGCCGGTCCGCGAGGCGCGCAGCGTCCCGCTGGACGTCGGCGAGTTCCGCCTCGACGACGAGGACGACGTCGAGGACTACACCCTGGAGGACGCCGACCTGCCGCAGCTGCCGGCCGGTCCGAGCATCACCGACGAGGTCACGGAGATGATCGACAGCCAGCACGATGAGATGGCCGGGCTCCTCCGCGGCTGGATGGTGGAGAAGTAGTGGCCACCGACGTCGCCCAGCTGAACGGGACGCAGAAGGTCGCGATCCTGCTGATGTCGGTGGGCAAGCAGCGTGCCGGCAAGGTCCTGAAGACCATGCGCGAGAGCGAGGTCGCTGAGGTCGCGGCCGAGATCGCACGGCTCCCCTCCGTCCCCACCGACGTCGTCGAGGCCGTCCTCGCCGAGTTCAAGGAGATGGCCCGGGCGCGCGTCAACATCGCCACGGGTGGGCTGGACTACGCCCGCTCGATGCTGCAGGAGTCCCTGGGCACCGCCAAGGCCAACGAGATCATGGACCTGCTGGTCAGCCAGATGGTCGAGGCGCCCTTCGAGTTCCTGCGCAACACCGACCCCCGTCAGGTGCTGAGCTTCATCTCAGAGGAGCACCCCCAGACCATCGCGCTGGTGCTGGCCCACATGCTGCCCGACGCGGCCGCGATGGTCCTGGGCAGCCTGCCGGAGTCCCTGCAGCGCGACGTGGCGGTCCGCATCGCCATGATGGACCGCACGGCCCCCGACGTGATCGAGCGGGTCGAGCAGATCCTGCAGCGCAAGCTGTCCTCCGTCCTGCAGCAGACCGACTTCTCCGAGGCCGGCGGCGTCGAGTCGCTGGTGGAGATCCTGAACCGGGCCGACCGGGGCACCGAACGGCTGATCCTGGAGGGGCTGGAGCTGTCCAACGAGGAGCTGGCCGACGAGGTCCGTCAGCTGATGTTCGTCTTCGAGGACATCGTCACGCTGGACGACCGCTCGGTGCAGCTCATCCTGCGCCAGGTCGACACCAAGGACCTGGCGGTCGCCCTCAAGGGCGTCCAGGACAGCGTCAAGGACAAGATCCGCAAGAACATGTCCGAGCGCGCCGGCGAGGCCCTCATCGAGGAGATCGACCTGATGGGCCCCGTCCGCCTGAAGGACGTCGAGACGGCCCAGGGTGGCATCGTCCGGGTCATCCGCTCACTGGAGGAGGCCGGCCAGATCGTGCTGAGCAGGAGTGGTGATGAGTTCGTCTCCTGACCGCCCGCCCCGCGTGGGGATCCTCCGCGGGATGACGACCAGCACCCGTCCGGTCCGCACCGACGTGCGCCCCCACCTGCCCGCGGGGGTGCGCGACATGGCGGCGCTGGAGGCCGCGCAGCAGCGCGCCCTGGCAGACGGCTACGCCGACGGCTATGAGGCCGGTCTGGCGGAGGCGCGGGCCGAGGTCGCGGCCCGGACCGACGCCTTCACCGCGGGCTGCCACACCGCGCTGGCGGCGCTGCAGCAGGCCGCCGCCCAGCTGGAGACCCACGAGGGGGAGGGGCTGGAGGCCGTCGCCGACCAGGCGGCCGAGCTGGCGCTGCGGATCGCCGAGATCGTGCTGGAGCGCGAGATCGCGATCGCGGTCGACCCCGGGCGCGACGCCATCGCGCGTGCCATCCACCTGGCCCCCGAGACCGGTCAGATCCAGGTCCGGCTGAACCCCGAGGACCACCGCCGTCTGGGCCAGGTCGACGACCTGACGCCGGGCCGGCCGCTCGAGCTGGTCCCGGATCCCTCCGTCGTCAGCGGCGGCTGTCTGATCAGCGTCGGCGCCACCCGCATCGACGCACAGATCCCTGCTGCGCTGGCGCGGATCACGGAGGTCCTGCGATGACGACGCTCGCTGCCCCCTTCGACCGCGTCGAGGCCAGGATCCGCAGGGCCGCGCCGCCGCGCGTCAGCGGCCGCGTGTCACGGGTCGTGGGCCTGAACCTCGAGATCGACGGGCTGACCGCCGCGATCGGGCAGGGCCTGGAGGTCCACACGGGCCTCGGCACCCTCCCCGTCGAGGTCGTCGCCCTGGGCGACCGCGGGCTGATCACCATGCCCTACGGCGAGCTGACCGGCGTCGCCGTCGGTGACAGGGTCACGGCCACCGGCACCTCGGCCACCATCCGTGTCGGCCACGGCCTGCTGGGCCGCGTGCTGGACGGTCTGGGTCGTCCGATCGACGACGGTCCCCCGCTGACCATCCGCAACGACGAGCACGAGGGCCCGACCTTCACCGAGGTCGGCATCGACGGCACACCGCCCCACCCCCTGCGTCGCCGGCGGGTCGACACGCCGCTGTGGCTGGGTGTGCGCGCCATCGACACGCTGATCACGGCTGGTCAGGGCCAGCGGATGGGCATCTTCGCCGGCTCGGGCGTCGGCAAGTCCTCGCTGCTGAGCATGATCGCCAAGGGCAGCGAGGCGGACGTCACCGTCCTGGCCCTGATCGGCGAGCGTGGCCGTGAGGTCGCGGAGTTCATCGAGCACGACCTGGGCCCCGAGGGTCTGGCCCGCTCGGTCGTGGTCGTCGCGACCTCCGACCAGCCACCGCTGGTGCGGCTGCGGGCCGCGTTCGTCGCGACCCGGATCGCGGAGTTCTTCCGCGACGGCGGCGCCGACGTGCTGCTGATGATGGACTCCCTCACCCGCTTCGCGATGGCGCAGCGTGAGGTCGGCCTGTCGGCCGGCGAGCCCCCCGCGACGCGTGGCTACCCGCCCAGCGTGTTCACCCTCCTCCCCCGCCTGCTGGAGCGGGCTGGCTGCGGCGAGACGGGCTCGATCACAGGGCTGTACACGGTGCTCGTCGAGGGCGATGACCTGCAGGACCCCGTCGGGGACACCGCACGGTCGATCCTGGACGGTCACATCGTCTTGTCCCGCCGGCTGGCCACCGCCGGCCACTTCCCGACCATCGACGTCCTGGAGTCCGCCTCGCGTGTCGCCGGTCGCGTCACCGACCCGACGCAGGCCGGCGCGGCCGGCGAGCTGCGTCGCCTGATGGCGGCGATGCGTGACGCCCGCGACCTGGTCGACATCGGCGCCTACGCCGCCGGCAGCAACCCCGACGTCGACCGTGCCCTGTCCCTGGACGCGGCGATCACACGGTTCCTGCGTCAGCCGATGGACGAGCAGACCCACCCCGACCTGGCATGGCGCACCCTGCGGCAGATCCTGGGGCACGGTCGCGCCCCCGGTGAGGCGGCCGCCCAGTGAGGCGCTTCGCCTTCCGCCTGGAGCGGGTCGTCCGCGTGCGCGAGATCGAGCGCGACCGCGCCCGCGGGGACTGGGCTGCGGCACAGGCCCAGCAGGGTGCGATCCAGGCACGGGTCGACCAGGTGCGCGAGGCGGCCAGCGCCGAGTCGGCGGGCATGCTTCTGGCCAACGGCAGCCCCGCCACGTCGCTGCGTGCGGCGGCGTTCCGTTCGGGGCTGCGCGCCCAGGCCCTGGTGCAGGCGCGCGCCGAGCTGGTCGACGCCCAGCAGCGGACCGAGCAGACCGCCGTCGTCCTGCGTGAGGCGGCGCAGCGCGTCGACGCGCTGGGTCGGCTGGAGCGGCGGCAGCGCGAGGAGTGGCAGCTGGAGGTCCGTCGGGACGAGGCGAAGGCGATGGACGACATCGCGACGACACGGGCCGGACGGGAGGACCTGCGATGAGCGTGGCACGCATGGCCGCGATCCAGTCACGGATCGCCGGCATCCAGGGCGCCATGGGGTTCACCGGCCGCGGTGGCCGGCTGGGCCCCGACGACGTGTTCGCCGGCCAGCTCGCCGACCAGATCGCCGCGCAGCGTCCCGAGGGGACCCCCGGCACGGTGGGAAGCGCCCTGACGCCGACACCGTCGTTCCCCGGCGGTGGCCAGGGCGCACCGGGTCTGCCCGGCACCATCACCGGCCAGCAGCCCGGCGTGATGCCGTACGTGCGGCCGGGCGCCGGCACGGGCGTGGCATCCGCCGCGGTGACCCCCCACACCCGACCCTCGTCGGTGCAGCCGCACCAGCGGCCCCTGTCGGACCCGCTGGCCCCCGGCAACGACTTCGGCGCGGCCGTCGTCAGCCTGGCCAGCCAGCACCTCGGCACCCCCTACGTGTGGGGCGGCGAGTCGCTGGCGGAGGGCGGGTTCGACTGCTCGGGCCTGGTGTGGGACGCCTACCGCCGTGCCGGCATCGAGGTGCCCCGTGTCAGCCGCGACCAGGCCCGTGTCGGCGAGCCGGTCGCCAGCCTGGAGCACGCCCGCCCTGGCGACCTTGTCGCCTTCGGCGAGCCGGTGGACCACATCGGCATCTACGCCGGTGACGGGATGATGGTCGTCGCGCCTCGCACCGGCGACGTCGTGAAGGTGCAGCAGATCACCCGCACCCCCACCGCCATCCGCCGCATCGTCCCCGAGGGCACGGTCGTCGACGGTCCGACCGGAGCCGCCACCGCGGCCAGCGGGACCGCCCACGGCGTCCTGACCGGCGTCCCCTTCGCCGCCGAGTTGTCCGCAGCGGCCCAGCGGCACGGCGTCGACCCGGTGCTGCTCGCGTCGGTGGCACGCGCCGAGTCCGCCTTCAACCCGTCGGCCGTGTCGCCCGCGGGCGCACAGGGGCTGATGCAGAGCATGCCTGCGACCGCGCGGTCGCTGGGCGTCGACCCGATGGACCCGGCGCAGGCCGCCGATGGTGCCGCCCGCTACCTGGCCGAGCAGCTGGACCGCTTCGGCACCGTCGAGCTGGCGCTGGCGGCCTACAACGCGGGGCCCGGGAACGTGCGGCGCTACGGCGGCATCCCGCCGTTCCGCGAGACCCAGGGCTACGTGACCAAGGTCCTCGACTACATGCAGGAGATGCGATGACCGCGATGTCCCCCGCCACGCCCGCCACTCCGGCCGTCCCGGTGGGCCCGGCCCGACGGACGGGCCAGGCGGACCGGACGCCCGCCTCGGGCTTCGCCGATGCGCTGCAGCGTGCGACCGACGACCGCCGTGGGGCGACCCCGGCCCGGCCGGCCGTCCCGGCCGACGGCAGCGCGCACGCCCAGACCCGTCGCGCCGAGCGCGCGTCCACCGGCAAGCCGGAGACCGCCCACGACGCGCCGGCCATGGACGGTGACGTCGTCGCGGACGACCGTGTCGACGGCGCGGGGACCGGGACGGAGGGTGCCGACACGATCGCTGCCGAACCTGCCACCACGACATCGGTGTCCTGGGTCGCACGGCCCGTCCTGCTCGACCGGACATCGGCTGGCGAGACGGTGGACGCACCGGGCCTGCTGCCCGACGCCGTCCCGGCCGACGCCGTGGCGGCTGACACCGCCCTGACCGGCACCGCACTGACCGGCACCGCCACGCTGCTGCAGGACGCCCTGACCACGGATGCCGCGGTCACCGATGGGCCGGTGACGTCGACCGCATCGACCACGACGCTCGCAGGGCACACCGGTGCGCACGTGACGGCACAGGGGGATGCCCTCGTGGACGGGACGACCTCCGTCGAGCCCCAGAACATGGCAGCGGACGCCAGCAGTCCTGCCACGCAGGGGGCCGACGACGCGTCCGTCGCTGGTGCGGTCGAGGGGCTGGCGGACGGGGTGTCCGACGAGACGACCACCCGGACCGCCGCCGCCGAGCCGACCGCCGAGCCGACCGCCGAGCCGACCGCCGGGACCAGCGCCGGGGGTGCCACCGCGGGAGTGGTCGCCGGCCTGGTGTCCACGACCGCTGGCCCCTCACCCGACGACCCCGACACGACGTCCCCGCTGGTGGCGGCGGACATCGACGCCGTCGCTGCAGTCGGTGAGCACCCGGTCGGCCAGTCAGGCCCCACCGGCTCACCGACCACTCCCTCGACAGCGGTTGACGCGCCTGTCGACACCGCCGCCGCGGCGCCTGCCGCGGGCACCGACCCTGTCCGGTCCGGTGCGGCCCCTGCCGACGCTGTCGCGGACGAGGTCCCCCTCACCGCCGCGTCGTCATCGGTCCCGTCCGACATCACGGGCGAGGAACCCGCCGGCGCAGCCAGCGCCGTCCGGGGACAGGAGGGCGTGCCCGCCGAGGCGGCCACGTCCAGCACGCCACCGCTGGACGCAGCCGTCCGACCCGTCACCCCCGCAGCGCCTGCCGGCCCGGCGACCGTCGCCCCGCCGGGCGCCGCCCAGCGGCTCGAGCGCGGCCCGCAGGGCACGCTCCCGCCCGCTGCGGCACCTGCGGCACAGCTGGCCAGCGCCGTCGGCAGCCTTCGCCGCATGGAGGAGGGCATCTACGCCCTCACCCTCGAGCTGCACCCCGCCGACCTGGGCAGGGTCCACGTCGAGGTCGAGATGCGCGCCGGCGTCCTGAACCTGGTCGTCGCGGCCGACCAGGGCTCGACCCGGACGCTGCTGAACGAGCAGCTCGCCGACCTGCGGGCAGCCCTCGAGCAGGACGGGCTGCAGGCCGGCTCGATGGACGTCTCGCAGCAGTCCGCCGAGCAGCAGGCCGAGCAGTCGGCCCGCCGACAGGCCCAGCAGCAGCGACGCCCACAGGACCCCACGACCACCGAGG
>JBFKGB010000078.1:0-11414 GCA_041633535.1 Euzebya sp.
GCAGGCCCAGCTTGCGCACGACCAGGACGTCAAGCTGTGCGCCCAGCAGGTCCGCGACCTCGACCGCGACGGGCACCCCGCCCCGGGGGAGTGCCAGCACCACGGCCGGGCGGTGGCCGCCCTGCTGCAGCGCCTCGGCCAGCTGCCGCCCCGCATCCCGTCGGTCGGTGAAGGTCATCAGTCGCCGTCCGGGGCGCCGCTGCCGGTCTCCACCGCCGTCCCCGCCGTGCCGTGGTGGCCTGTCAGCCGGTCGCGCAAGGCCGTCACCTCCGTCGTGGTCCCCCTCACCGTAACCTGCAGCACCACGCCCGCGCCGACCGGACGGACGTGGAGGGCACGCAGACCAAGGTCCCCCTCGTCCAGCAGGTCCATGACCCCCTGCAGGTGGGCGGTGTCGGGGACCAGCACGTGGATCGCGGTCTCGTAGCTGACGATCCGCCCGTAGGTGTGGTGCTTCAGCCAGTCCATCGGGCCCAGCGCCAGCAGCACCGTCGCGGTCAGGGCGGCCGCGGTCAGGTGCTGACCGCTGCCGTTCAGCAGACCGATCGCCATCACCGCGAAGGCCGTCGTCGCCGTGGTCAGCCCGTACACCCGCCCGCGGACCCCGACGATGACGCCGGCGCCCAGGAAGCCGATCCCGGCGACCACGTAGGACATGATGCGGGTCGGGTCGGCGCTGGGGTCGCCCTCTGCCAGGTGCACCGACAGCCAGGCCAGCGACGCCGTCGACGCGGCCAGCAGCAGGTGCGTGCGGATCCCCGCCGGCTTGCCCCGGATCTCGCGGTCGAGCCCCACCGGGAAGGCCATGGCGGTCGCGGCCATGATCCGCAGGATCGGGGTCAGGTCCATGTCGCAGTCCTACCGCACGACGGGCTCCGCTGTCAGGCGGAGGAGCCGCTAGCCTTGCCGGACCATGAGCGGTCCCACCTCGCCCATCATCGTCCAGAAGTACGGCGGCACGTCCGTCGCCGACACCGACCGCATCAAGCGTGTCGCGGACCGGATCGCGCGGACGAAGCGCAAGGGCAACGACGTCGTCGTCGTGGTCTCTGCCATGGGCAAGACCACCGACCAGCTGATCCGTCAGGCCGAGGACATCTCACCGCACCCGACGGGTCGCGAGATGGACATGCTGCTGACCGCGGGCGAGCGGATCTCCATGGCCCTGCTGGCCATGGCCATCCACGAGGAGGGGCTGACCGCCCGCTCCTTCACCGGGTCCCAGGCCGGCATCATCACCGACGAGGTCCACGGCAAGGCCAAGATCCTGGACATCACGCCGGGCCGGATCACCGAGGCGCTCGGGGACGGTCACGTCGTCATCGTCGCCGGCTTCCAGGGTGTCTCCAGGACGACCAAGGACGTCACCACCCTCGGGCGCGGCGGGTCCGACACGACCGCGGTGGCGCTGGCCGGGGCGCTGGGCGCCCGGGTCTGCGAGATCTACACCGACGTCGACGGCGTGTACACCGCCGACCCCCGCATCGTCCCGACCGCCCGCAAGGTGGACCGCATCACCGCCGACGAGATGCTGGAGCTCGCTGCCAGCGGCGCCGGGGTCCTGCAGGTCCGGTCGGTCGAGTTCGGGCGCAACCACGGCGTGGACATCCACGTCCGCTCGAGCTTCAGCCATCAGGAAGGAACGTGGGTCATCGCGGCCCCCACGGAGGAGCAGACCATGGAACAGGCCATCATCTCCGGCGTCGCCCACGACCGGTCCGAGGGCAAGGTCACCGTCCGCGGCGTGCCGGACAAGCCCGGCGTTGCCTCCCGCGTCTTCACCGTCCTGGCCGAGGCCAACGTCAACGTCGACATGATCGTGCAGAACGTGTCGGCTGACGGCACGACGGACATGACGTTCACGATCCCGCTGACCGACGCCAAGGTCGCGCGTGACGTGCTGGAGCCGCTGGTCAGCGAGGTCGGCGCGGCCGGCCTCGAGGTCGACGAGAAGATCGGCAAGGTCAGCCTGGTCGGGGCGGGCATGAAGACCAACCCCGGCGTGGCCGCGCGCATGTTCACCGCCCTGTCGGCGGCCGGCGTGAACATCGACATGATCTCCACCTCCACCATCCGCGTGTCCGTCGTGGTCAACGAGGCCGACGTCGAGACCGCCGTCAACGCGATCCACGCCGAGTTCGACCTGGACGGCGACGGCCCTGTCGCCGTGGAAGGAGCATCCGCATGACCGCCTCACCGAACGGCGCCCGCCGGGTCGCGATCGCCGGTGCCACCGGTGCCGTCGGCCAGGACCTCCGTCGTCTGCTGGACCGTCGGGACTTCCCGCTGGACGACCTGGTCCTGCTGGCCAGCGAGCGCTCCGCCGGGACGGTCATCCGCTGGCGGGACCGCGACATCACCGTGAAGGCGCTGTCCGACGCCGACGCCTTCGACGGCGTCGACATCGCCCTGTTCAGCGCCGGCGGTGGCCGTTCGCTGGAGCACGCCCCCCGAGCGGTCGAGGCCGGCGCGCTGGTGGTCGACAACTCCTCGGCGTTCCGCATGGACCCCGAGGTCCCGCTGGTCGTGACCGAGGTCAACGCCGACACCCTGGCGACCCGGCCGGCCAAGGGCATCATCGCCAACCCCAACTGCACGACCATGGCGGCGATGCTGCCGCTGAAGGCCCTGCACGACGCCTTCGGCCTGGTGTCGATGGTGGCGACCAGCTACCAGGCGGCCGGCGGGGCGGGGCAGTCGGGCATCGACGAGCTGCACGAGCAGATCGAGCCGCTGATGGCCCAGTGGGACCTGCTGCGCACCGACGGGCAGGCCGCCGCCAAGCTGGTCACGCCCAGCACGTTCGCCGCAGCCCTGGCCTTCAACGTCGTGCCCCAGCTGGGGACGGTGCAGGACAACGGCTACACCGACGAGGAGCTGAAGCTGCTCCACGAGTCACGCAAGATCCTGGGCCTGCCGGACCTCGAGGTCGCCCCGACCTGCGTCCGCGTCCCCGTCGTGGCCGGCCACGCCCTGCAGATCCGCGCGACGTTCTCAGCGACGGTCACCCGTGAGGCGGCGCTACAGGCGCTGGACGGCTTCCCCGGGATGGTGCTGGCGGACCTCCCGACGCCGCTGGAGTTCGCGGGGAAGGACGAGGTCGCCGTCGGCCGGGTCCGCCAGGACCTGCACGACGACCACTCCCTGAACTTCTGGTGCGTCGGCGACAACCTGCTGAAGGGTGCGGCGCTGAACACCGTGCAGATCGCCGAGGAGCTGGTGGCGCGCGGCCTGGCCTAGGTCCACCGCGACCGGGTCGTGTGAGGAGGGGGAGGGGCGGGAATGGGGACGGCATGCCCCCTCTCATCCTGGCCCAGGACCGTTCCGTCGACGTCAACCCCCTCGCCGAGCTGGCCGGCGGGGTCGAGACCGTCCTCTCCGCCGTGCTCGAGCAGGTCCCGCAGATCCTCATGGGGCTGGTCGTGCTGGTCCTGTTCGTCCTGCTGGGGCGGCTGGTCGCCAAGCTGACCCGACGGGCCCTGTCGGCCACCACCGGGCGGGACGAGAGCTTCCTGAACGTCATGTCGCGGCTGGCCCGGGCGCTGACCGTGGCGCTGGGGATCCTGGTCGCGTTGGTCATCGCGGTCCCGAGCATCAACCTGGCCACCCTGATCGGCGGCCTGGGCATCTCCTCGGTCGCCATCGGGTTCGCGTTCAAGGACATCCTGCAGAACACCCTCGCCGGGCTGCTGCTGCTGTTCCGTCAGCCGTTCGAGGTCGGTGACCAGATCGAGGTCGTCGGCCACACCGGGACCGTCGAGGCCATCACGATCCGCGAGACCCGGCTGAAGCGGTTCGACGGCCAGCGGATCCTGATCCCCAACGCCGACGTCTACTCCTCCTCCGTCCGCGTCCAGACCGCCTACGAGATCATCCGCTCCGTCGTCACGGTCGGCGTGGACTACGAGGCGGACCTCGAGCGCGCCCAGCAGGTGGCGCTGGACGCCGTCACCGGTGTCGAGGGCGTCATGGCCGACCCGGCCCCCCAGGCGCTGTACACCCAGCTGGGGACGTCGACGATCGACTTCGACGTCCGCTACTGGAGCGCCTCGCGCCAGGCCGACGTCCGGACGGTCCAGGACCGAGTGGTCCGCGCCCTGACCCACGCGCTGAACGAGGCCGAGATCATCATGCCGGCCGACATCGTCGAGCTGGACGCCCGCGCGACGTTCAGCGACGCCGTGCGCGTCGCCCGCGAGGACGCCGCGGCCGACGCCTGAGCCACGGCCGACGCCTGAGCAGGATCCACCATGGTGGATCCTGCTCACCTCAGCGGGTGAACACGTCCGCGCGGTCGGCGTCGGCGGTGATCGAGGCGAGCAGCGACCCGTACAGGGTGCGGCGGATCGCCGAGATGACGGGACCCCGGTAGTCCGCCAGCGCCTCGGCCTGCATCATCGCGGCCTCCAGGGCGCTGTCCTCGCCCTCCACCGCCTGGTCCACGACGCCGATGGCCGCAGCCTCGGTCCCGCCCAGCCGGCGCCCCAGGACCATCACCTGGTGCAGCGCCGGCTGGGGGATCCGCGCGGTCAGCAGGTCGTTCATGACGATGGTGAACGGCAGATTCAGCTCGATCTCGGGCAGGCGGAACCACCCGCGGTCGGCGCGCATGATCCGCACGTCGGTGCACATCGCCAGCATCGCGCCGCCGGCCTGGGCGTGGCCGTTGATCGCCGACACGGTCGGCAGGTCCAGCCGCAGCAGGCGGCCGAACAGCTGGTGCACGGTCTTCAGGAACTCGGGGGACTCCTCACCCAGGCCCAGGACGTAGGGCAGGTCCAGCCCCTGGTGGAAGGACTTGCCGGATCCGGTGATGACGAGGGACGCCTTGCCCGGCGTGTCGCCCAGCTGGTCGAGCACCTCGGTCCACGCCTGCACGGTCGTGGCGTTGAGGACCTGGGTGTCCTCCTGGAGGGTCAGCAGGTGGACGCGGCCGTCGGTGGTGAGCTTCATCAGTGGTCCTGGGGTGGGTCGGAGGGGAGGGGGAGGTGACGGTAGACGCTGATGTGGCGTGTCGAGTCGCGGTCGAACGGCTCGTCGCCCCAGCCCGCGGCGCGGCTGACCAGCTGCAACCCCGCGATCCGGGCCATCAGGTCCAGCTCGGGCGGGTAGGCGTAGCGCATCCGCAGCGGCAGCGTGCGGATCCCGTCGGTCGGCGTGATCAGCACCTTCGCCGACCGGATGGTCTGGGTGACCGGGTCGTGGTCGCCGACCTCCATGGCGACCTGTCCGCCGACGACCTCGCCGCTGGGGCGGTCCGATCGCAGGCGCCAGGGCTGGGGGACGGCCAGGTCCAGCACGACCTCGCCCCGGGGGGCCAGCAGCGCGGCGCAGGCGGTCAGGCACGCGATCTGCTCTGCCTGGGTGCTCAGGGCGAAGAGGGTGTTGAAGGCGATCAGGACGCAGTCGAAGGGCCCCGCGACCGGTGGGGCCACCATGTCGGCGTGCACGGTGGTGACCGCCTCGCCGCCGGGCTTGGCCTGCAGCCGCTGCAGCATCCGCTCCGAGGCGTCGAGCCCCACGACCTGCAGCCCGGCGGCCGCCAGCGGGATCGCCAGGCGACCGGTGCCAGCCCCCAGCTCGAGCACCCGTGCCCCGTCGGCGAGCCTGTCGGTCAGGGCCGCCACTGCGGCGGCGGTGTCGTCGGCCAGGTCGTGGACCTCGTCGTAGAGCGCGGCCCAGGTCTGCCCGTACTCGGCGGGGTCCCAGGCGGGCACGGCTCAGGCCTCCAGCAGCGCCGGCGTCAGCGTGGTGGCCGCCGATGCGGGCAGGCCCTTCATGACCAGGCCCAGGGGGCCGGCGATGTCGTGACGTCGGATCCGGACCGTGATGGGGGACCCGACGAACGTGGCCTGCAGCGCCTCGGGCCCGGCGTCGGCGACCTCTGCGCCCAGCAGCTGCCACACCGACCGGGCGCGGTCCAGGTCCGGGTGACCCAGCACGACCTCCTGCAGCGCCGGGGCGTCCGGGTCGACCGGCGCGGGGGTGGGTCGACCGGAACGGCGGGCGAAGTCCTCGTCGGTCCCGTCGGCCCAGGCGACCTGCACGATGACACCCCCGACCTGGCTGGGGCGCAGGAACGACTCGTGCCAGTGCGGGTCGTCGGTGGCGACGTCGACCACGTCCAGGCCGGCCCGCTGCAGGTGGCCGACCGCGTCGGTCAGCGGCGCCGGCACCTTCAGGGTGATGTGGTGGACCGTGCCGCTGCCGAAGCGGCGCAGGAAGCCGTCGACGAACGAGCCCCCCTCGCCACGACCGTGGCTGATCAGCTCGACCTTGCCGTGGTTGGACAGCCGCAGCTGCTCGGTGGAGAAGGTCGTCAGGCTGATGCCGGCCAGCGGCCGCGCGCCCCGGGCGACCCACCACGCACGAGCGGCGTCGAGGTCGGCGACGGCGACGGCCACGTGGTCCAGCGAGACCCCTTGCAGTGGGGGTCCGTCGAGCGTGTCGGTGTCGAGGGTGGCGGGCATGCCCGCAGCGTAGGTGACTGGAGTCACCTTCAGCACATCGCGGAGGGTGGGTCAGTCGAACATGTAGCTCACGAGCCGCCGGGTCAGGCCGTCCAGGGTCGCGCGGACCGCGGCGACGTCGGGGTCGTGGCGGACGTAGGCCGCGCCGATCAGGTGCTCGGTGCGCTTGGCGCCCTCGACGTCCAGCGCCACCGCGCTGTTGACCACCGCGGCGTCCTCGCCCCGCTCGACCACCTGGTACCACTCCAGCGCCAGCTGGAGCGCGGGGGGCAGCAGCCCCTGCACGGCGGCGATGGTGCCCAGGCATGCGGCGCGCATGCTGTCGTCGTCCTGGATCTCGCCGAAGCCTGTGGCCATCCGGCCGTCCATGTCCAGGGCGACCTCGACCGACGAGCGGTCGGGGGTCATGCGGATGATGGTGATGAGCGGTCGGAAGGTGGGTTCGAGCATGGGCACATCATGCTGCATCGCGACCGTGGGGATGGCGTCCGTCGGACCTCAAACGCGTCGGGGGCTGCCCTGTCGGCCGTGCCCGGGCCCGGCGGGGTGCAGAGGCATCGTTACGCTTGCTTCAGCAAGCAGAAATCCCGACAGCACTGGATCGAGACACCCCATGCGCAGAACCTCCCTTGACGCCAAGCAGCGCCGCCTCGGCGACGTGCCCGCGTTCGCCGGCTCCACGCCCGCCGAGCTTGCACGGCTGGGGCAGGTCCTGGACGTCGTCACCGTGCCCGCCGGCACCGTCATCCTGCGCAGGGACCGTCTGGGACACGAGTTCCACGTGGTCCTGGACGGCACCGTCCGTGTCGAGCGCGACGGCAACACTTTGGCGACCCTCACCCGCGGCAGCGTCCTGGGCGAGCTGGCGCTGCTGGACCGGACCGCCCGCAACGCCGACGTGATCGCCGAGACGCCAGTCGTGCTGGCCACCGGCATGCGTCGTGACTTCCCCGCGCTGCTGGAGGAGTTCCCGGCCCTGGCCCGCCAGATCCGTGACACCTACGCGTCCCGGGTCACGGTCTGAGCCACGGCGCTGGTAGCGTGACCCTGCACGTGCCGAGCGGCCGTGCCCGCCCGCGCTGCGCGGCGTGTGGCGGCTGAAGGTGAGGGGTCACCCGTGCGCCCAGGTCGTCTGATCGTCGTCCCGCTGGCCAGCCCGGAGACTGCGCCGTGGCTGGGCCGGCTGGCCGGGATGCTGGCACAGTCGGACGGGGGGGAGGTCGCCGCCGTCTCGGTCGTGACCCCGACGACCGGTCCGACCCGCTCGCGGCAGGCCCAGGAGGCCGTCGACCACGCCGCGGCCGCGGCCCGCGAGGTGGGGGCCCGCGCGACCGGTCAGGTCGTGTCCGGGCAGCAGGTCACGACCGCCGTCCTGGACGTCGTGGACGAGCGGGACGCCAGCCTGGTCCTGATCGGCTGGCAGGGGCACTCGACGGTCAGCAACGTCTTCGGTCAGCTGATCGACTCCATCATGGGCCGCTCGACGGTGCCGCTGGCTGTCGTCCGCCCGACGCCGGAACCGCCGGCCCGCGTCATCCTCCCGATCAGCGACGACCACCTGCTGCCGGGCGGCGAGCGTGGCATGACGCTCGCGGCCGGCATCGCCGGACGGCTGCGGGACGCGACGACCAGCGGGATGGTCCTGCTGCGTGCCGGTGGCCTGACCGCTGCGCTGCCCGCGTCCGTCGCCGCCCTGGGTGCGACCTCGCTGGAGCTGCCGGGCTCGGTCGCGTCGGCCGCGGCGGGGGTCGCCCGCGCCGGCGACATCATCGTCACCGCGGTCGCGCCGACCGCCGAGGGCCTGCGCAACGCCACGACCCACCTGGCGTGGGCGACACCCGCGTCGTGGCAGCTCGTGGCCATCGACGTGGGACCGCCCGCCGAGGTCGACGTCGTGTCGGCCGTCGAGGGCGCCGGCATGGTCATCGAGCCCGTTGCGGACCCGGCCGAGGACGTCCCGCACCTGGTCGAGGTGGTCGTCGCCGTGGACGGCGAGGACGCCGACCCGTGGAAGGCCGTCGAGAACGCCGTGAGGCTGGTCGGTGCGGTCGTCGCCCACTCACGTCGCAGGGAGGACGGGCTGCTGGTCAACGAGGGACGTGTCCGCATCCTCGCCCCCGACCCCGGTACCGCCCTCAGCGCGATCATGCTGGAGCTGGACGACGCCCGCTGGGGCCTGGGCCCCGCCCAGATCAGCTACCGCCTGGTCGGTCCGGACGACCCCGCCCCGCTGTAGCCGGGCCGGACCGGGGGTCAGGTCCGCAGCCAGGCCGTCGACTCGCCGGGCAGCCGGCCGTCCCGGACCGCAGCGGTCGACAGGACGACCTCACCCTCGGGCAGCTCGACCGGGGTGGTCGAGAAGTTCGTGACGCTGACCAGCCCGCCGGAGCGTCCGAAGGCCACGACGTCGTCGGCCACGTCCAGCCAGCGCAGGGACTCGTCGGCCGGGCACAGCTGCCGGCGCAGCGTGACCGCACGCCGGTACAGCGACAGCACCGAGCTGTCGTCGTCGGTCTGGGCGGCCACGCTGAGGTCGGCGAACACCGGTGGCTGCGGCAGCCACGGATCGCCGTCACCGAAGCCCAGCGACGGCCCGTCGGTGGACCAGGGGAGGGGGACACGGCAGCCGTCACGACCCTTCTCGGCACCGCCCGAGCGGGTCCACACGGGGTCGTCCAGCACGTCGACCGGCAGGTCCCACACCTCGGGCAGCCCCAGCTCCTCCCCCTGGTACAGGTAGGCCGACCCCGGCAGGGCCAGCATCAGCATGGCGGCGGCCAGCGCCCGACGGTGTCCTGCCGCGGCGTCCAGGGCCGAGGCCGGCCCGTCCACCAGCCAGTCGCGCCAGTCCTTGGCGACCGGCAGCCCGAACCGGGTCGTGTGACGCATGATGTCGTGGTTGGACAGCGTCCACGTCGGTGAGGAGCCCACCTCGACGGCCGCCGCGACCGAGCGGTCGATGATGTCGGTCCACTCCCGGGCGTCCCACTCCGCGTCCATGAACGCGAAGTTGAACGACTGGTGGTACTCGTCGGGGCGCAGGTAGTCCGCCAGCCGTTCGGGCAGCACCCAGGCCTCCGCGACCATCATCCGGTCACCGTCGAAGCGGTCCAGGATCCGGCGCCACGACCGGATGATGTCGTGCACACCGTCACGGTCCCAGAAGGGGTGGTTGGCGACGGCGTGGGAGTCCAGCAGCCGCGCGTCCTCCGCGCTGGAGGGGAACCGCTTGTCCTTCACCAGGCCGTGGGCGACGTCGACGCGGACCCCGTCGGCGCCACGCTCCATCCAGAACGCGAAGATGTCCTCGAACTCGGCACGGACCTCGGGGTTGTCCCAGTTCAGGTCCGGCTGGCTGGTGTCGAACAGGTGCAGGTACCACTCCCCGTCCGGCAGTCGCTCCCACGCCGGTCCGCCGAACACGGACCGCCAGTCCGACGGCGGGTCCTCGCCCTCAGGCCCCTTGCCCGGGTGGATCTCGTAGCGTTCACGTGAGGGGTGGCCGGGCGGTGACGCCACCGCCTCGCGGAACCAGGGGTGGGCCTCGGATGTGTGGTTGGGGACCAGGTCGATGATCACCCTGATGCCGTGGTCGTGGGCGTCGGCGATCAGCGCCTCCGCGTCGGCCAGGTCCCCGTAACGGGGGTCGATGGCGCGGTAGTCCGCCACGTCGTAGCCGCCGTCGGCGTTGGGGCTGACGTACCAGGGCGTGATCCAGATCGCGTCGACGCCGAGCGCCGCCAGGTAGGGCAGCCGGCTGCGCAGACCGGCGATGTCGCCGGTGCCGTCGCCGTCGCCGTCGGCGAACGAGCGCAGGTAGATCTCGTAGACGACGGCACGTCGCCACCACGGGTCAGGCGTGTGGGTCATCCGCGCGATGGTAACGACCGTGCAGCGGACAGCTACCGGGGGTCGGCGGCCTTCACGGCCTTCTTCGCCCCACGGCCGGCCGAGGCCACCGTGCGGGCGACGGACCGCCCGACCTTGCCGGCAAGGCGGGCGTCACGGCGTGCCTGACGACCGGTCGCGCTGATCTTCGCCCGGGTCTCGGCGGTCGCGGCCCGTGCACGCTCGCGCGCCAGCTCGGCCTGCAGGCCCGACAGCTCCTTGCGGTGCTCGGCCAGCAGCCCGGCGTGCTCGACGGCGTGCTGGGTGCGCCAGGCCATGCCGGGCTCGCCCTCGGTGTCCATCGCGGTGATGAGCAGCCCACCCAGCAGCCCCAGGTTCTTCAGGAAGTGCACGGTCTGGGCCTGTCGTGTCGCGCCCTCCTCCGCCTCCCAGAAGCGGTGACCGGCTGCCGTGGTCGGGACCAGGCTGGCCGCCAGCGCCAGGGCCGCGGGGCGTGCCATCGTGTTGGTGGCCAGCGCCAGACCAGCACCGACCTGCAGGGCGCCGTTGGCGCGCACCAGCGTCTCGGTGTCGTCGGGCAGCGCGTCCACCCGATCGGACAGCGGGTCGGTGACGTCCTCGGCGACCGCGACCTTGGGGCCGGGGTTGCGGAGGGCATCAAGTCCTCCGTAGATGAACATCGAGGCGAGCATGGCGCGGGCTGCGGTTCGAAGGATCATGGCGCCGTTCTATCCGACACGGGCGTCGCTCAACCGCTCCTGCGGCACGGTCCTGCGCAGGATCAGCACGCCGGCGCTGGCCCACCAGACGTCGGCGATGGTGTTGAACAGCCGCTGGCCCGCCCCGCCGGCGTCGCCGAAGAGCTCCAGGGACCACCCCAGCATGAGGCCGGAGCCGACGACGCCGGCCACCAGCGACCAGATCGCGAACGCACGCCATCCCGGTCCTGCGGCCAGCAGCAGCCGTCCGGTCAGCAGGGGGCTGGCCATGAGCGCCAGGTAGCCGATGACGGCCACGACGGAGTGCCCGCTGTCGGTGAACGTGGTGCCGGGCCCGGGGCAGCCGGGCGTGCAGGGCAGGAACGCCGCGCTGAAC
>JBFKGB010000079.1:0-11292 GCA_041633535.1 Euzebya sp.
GTGCCGGAGAAGCGCACCCGGCCGGGCAGGGCGGCGCGCACCGGGTCCCCGGGTGCGGCCGCCAGGTCGACCCCGCGATGGCCGGCCGACCACGGCAGCGCCGGCGGGTCGAAGCCGCGCAGCAGCATGCCGGGGACGGGGCGGACGCGCGCGGTGGCCCGGGGTCCGACGGACGGGACGTCGGGCGTCGGGCCCAGCGCGATCGTCGCGGCCACCAGGCCGGGGAGGAGCACGGTCAGCAGCAGCGTCAGGGCAGGTGCCATCAGCGCACGCTACGACCCGGCCGCACCCCCGAGGACAGCGATCCGGCGGTCCTGTGGACAACCGGTCCGTGGGGTCCGGGTCAGCGCGTCCGTGCGGTCATGCGGGTCCGCAGCCCCAGGACCGCCTTGGTGTACATCTGGCACACACGGGACTCGGTCACGCCGAGGACCTCACCGATCTGCGACAGCGTCATGCCCTCGAAGTAGTACAGCACGATGACCGTCTTCTCGCGGTCGGACATGCGGTTGATGGTCTCGGCCAGGATCCGGCGGATCTCGGCGTCCTCCAGCGCGTCCTGCGGGTCGGTCGCGTCACGGTCGGCCAGCGTGTCGACCAGCGACTGCCGGTCACCGTCCTCGCCCGGCAGCGTCTCGTCCAGCGCGGCGATCGAGGTCAGCGACACCTGGGTCAGGACCTGGCGCAGGTCGTCGACGCTCATCTCGAGCTCCTCGGCCAACTCCTCCTCCGTGGGGGTCCGGTCCAGGCGGTCCTCGAGCGCGGCGAGGGCTCGTTCGACCTTCTTCGCCTTCGTCCGCACGCTGCGGGGGATCCAGTCGATCGAGCGCAGCTCATCGATGATCGCCCCCTTGATGCGGGTGATGGCGTAGGTCTCGAACTTGAAGCCCTTGGAGAGGTCGAACTTCTCCAGCGCATCGATGAGGCCGAACATGCCGTAGGAGACCAGGTCACCGTGCTCGACGGAGCTCGGCAGGCCGACGCTCACCCGCCCCGCGACGTACTTGACCAGCGGCGAGTACTGCAGGATCAGGCGCTCTCGTGCACCGGCGTCCCCGTCCGCCTTGAACGTCTCCCACAGCGCGACGACGGCGGGGTCCATGGACGACGCCGCCGAGGGTGCTGAGGCTGCTTGTTGACTCACTGTTGACGCAGTCTAGTTGCTCGTGCCGACCCGACGTGGGAACTTGCGGTCCTCAGGCCCGAGGATGGGACTGCACGTAGACGGACCGCAGGTGCTCGCGGGACAGGTGGGTGTAGGTCTGGGTGGTCGCCAGCGCCTCGTGTCCCAGCAGCTCCTGGACGGTGCGCAGGTCCGCCCCGCCCTCCAGCAGGTGGGTGGCGTAGCTGTGCCGCAGGGTGTGCGGGGTGACATGACCGACGCCCCTCAGCAGGCCGCGGCGGCGCACCATCCGGTACACCTCGCTGCGGTCGATGCGGACACCCCGGCGCGACAGGAACAGGGCGTCGCCGTCGTCGGCGCCGGTCACGCGCAGGTGCGGGCGGCCGTCGGTCAGCCAGCGGTCCAGCGACCGGACGGCCGGCTGGCCCAGCGGCACCAGCCGCTGCTTGTCGCCCTTGCCGTGCAGCCGGACCGATCCCCGCGACAGGTCCAGCACGCCCAGGTCCAGGTCCACGACCTCGCTGACGCGCGCGCCGGTGGAGTACAGCAGCTCCAGCAGCGCCGCGTCGCGCAGCTCCAGCGGGTCGTCGCCGGTCCCGTCGCCGATGAGGGCGGCGACCTGGTCGATGCGCAGCGCCTTGGGCAGCGAGTGGTCCAGCTTCGGGGTGTCCAGGGCGGCTGCCGGGTCGTGGCTGACGACACCGCGGCGCAGCCCCCAGGCGAAGAAGCTGCGCAACGACGCGCGCTTGCGGGCGATCGAGGCGCGGGCCAGACCGTCGCGTCGACGCTGCCCCACGAACCGGCGCAGGACCTGCAGGGTCACCTCGTCGGGGACGATCGCGAACTCCTCACACCACCGGGCCAGGTCGGTGACGTCGCGGACGTAGGCCGCGACGGTGTTGGCGCTGAGGCCGCGCTCGCCGGCAAGGTGACGTGCGAAGTCCTGCAGCGCGGACGCCCACAGCGGCTCGGTGGACGGTCGTCCGTCATCCTGCTGCACATGCACCTCCGGTCCGGCGGGTTTGACCCGTGGGGACCAACGGTACGGTCAGCAGGTGCACCTTCGGCTGAACACCCACACCGCCCGGCCCGCCGCTGCCGTCCTGGTCCTGGTGTCGCTGCTCAGCGGCTGTCAGCTGACCGACACGCTTGAGCAGGCGGACGGCACCGCCGCCACGTCACCGCCCGTCGCCGCCGCCGAGTCCCCCGCCCCGCCCCCCGCCTCGGAGTCCACCGCCTCCGAGTCCCCCGCCTCCGAGCCCCCCGCCGAGACCGCCTGCGCACCGGAGGACCTGTCGGGGATCAGCGACACCATCGGCGGTCAGCTGATGGCCTTCGCCGACGGCGACTTCGAGGCTGCGCTGGGCTTCGCCACCCCCGGGTTCCGTGACAGCTTCACGCCGCAGGAGTTCGAGGCGATGATCACCTCGACCTTCCCGGTCCCGGCCACGGCGACGGCCCACCAGGTCCTGGACTGCGTCCGGCTGGCCGACGGTGCCGCCACGACCGTCCGGGTCACGGGGGCCGGGGGCCAGCAGGACTACAGCTACGGGCTGCGGCTGCTGGCCGACGGCTGGCGCATCGACGGGGCGGTCCCCGTCGGCGGGGTCGACGCACCTGCCCAGGTGATCTGAGCCCGTCCGGTGCACACCGGGGCCCACGTCCCGGTCAGGTCCGCACCACCCCGTCACCGTGCCGACGCGCCAGACCGGCGTCCTCGAGCTCTGACACCGCGACCAGGACGGCCCTGACGGACAGCCCTGCGGCCGCCGCGAGGGCGCCCAGCGGCTCGGGGATCGGGCCCAGCAACGCCAGCAGCTCGGCGGCGGCCGGTGGCAGCGCCGGGGTCGGGTCCGTGTCGACGGCGGCCGCGGGCCGATCGATCTTCAGCAGGTGGAGGACGTCCTGGGCATCCCGCACCGGCGTCGCCCCGGCGCCGAGCAGCTGCAGCGCCCCCGCCGCCGCGGTGTTGGAGGGGCTGGCGGGGACCACCAGGACCTCCCGCCCCATGCCCACCGCCGCGCCCGCGGTGGAGAGGGCGCCGGAGCGCTCGCCGGCCTCGATGAGGACGACGGCGTCGGCCAGCCCGGCGATGATGCGGTTGCGCCGGACGAACTGGTGGGGGTGGCGGACCCCGCGACCGGGCGCGTACTCGCTGAGCAGCCCGCCGCTGGCCGCGATCTGCCGGCGCAGGACACCGGTCCCGCCCGGGTAGTCCACGCCGTGGCCGGTGCCCAGCACCGCCGTGGTGACCCCGCCCGCCTGCAACGCGCCCCGGTGCGCGGCCTGGTCGATGCCGCGCGCCAGGCCCGAGACCACGACCACCCCGGCGGCGGCCACGCCGGCAGCGATCCTGCCCGCCAGCCGCATGCCGTCAAGCGTCGGTCGTCGCGTGCCGACGATGGCGACGGTCGGGCGGTCCGGGACGTCGGCACCCGTGTGGCGGACCCACAGCGGACCGCCGCCGTCCCAGGCAGCGGACAGGCGCCACGGCATCGAGGCACCGGTGACCAGGACGGTCATGTCCGCCGCCTCGGCGCCCGCAGCGGTGGCCGGCTCGACCTGGTCCGGGACCTGGACAGGAAGCCGGGCACCGAGGGACCGCACCACCGCCTGGGGTGTGGGGACCGGGTTGGCCTGGGTGCGGAGCCGCTCGCGCGCCCGGTCGGCCTGCTCGGGGGTCACCCCGGCCCACAGCAGCGTGTGGACGTCGCGCACCAGCGACTCGGCGGGGGTCATGCCGCCACGTCCCAGACCCGGTCCAGCCGGGCCCGGTGGGCGACGGCCTCATGGGCGTCCTCCGCCGCGATCCGGGGGGTGCCCGCCAGGTCGGCGCAGGTGCGGGCCACCCGCATGGCACGGTCGAACCCGCGGGCGCTCAGCCGTCCCCGGCTGACGGCCCGCACCAGCACGTCGACCGCCTCGGGCGTGGCGGTGCGCCGCACCACCTCGATGGCCGCCCTGGCGTTGGGCAGGGGGCTACGGGTCAGCGCACGGGCGCGGGCACGCGCGACCCGGGCGGCCACCGTGGCCGTCGACTCGTCACCGCCGGGCCCCGCCAGCGCCTGGGCGGGGACGGGCTCGATCAGCGGGGCCAGGTCGAAACGGTCGGCCAGGGGCCCGGTCAGCCGTGCCCGGTAGCGGTCGACGACGTCGGGGCGGCAGCGGCAGCCCGACCGTGCCGGACCGCACGGGCACAGGTTGCCGGCGGCGACCAGCATGAACTCCGCCGGGTAGGTGACGGTCCCGGCCGCACGCGCGATCCGGACCGTCCCCTCCTCCATCGGCTCGCGGAGCCCGTCGAGCGTCCGCGGGCTCCACTCGAACAGCTCGTCGAGGAACAGCACCCCGCTGGTCGCCTCGCTGACGGCACCCGGTCGGGCCAGCCCGCTGCCGCCACCCAGCAGCGCTGCGGCGCTGGACGTGTGGTGCGGTGCGGCGAACGGTGGCCGGCGGTCCAGGCCCCGGCCGGGGCGGAAGCGACCGACCAGCGACGCGACCGAGGCGACCTGCAGCGCGCGCTCGTCCTCCAGCGGTGGCAGCAGCCCGGGGACCCGCCGGGCCAGCATGGACTTGCCGGCGCCCGGCGGTCCGAGGAGCAGCAGGTGGTGGCCCCCGGCGGCGGCGACCTCGACCGCCCGCCGGGCCTCGGGCTGCCCGACCACGTCGACCATGTCCGGACCGGGCTGGGGTGGGTCGTCGACCGGGGCGGGTGGCCGCCGGACCGCCAGATCGCCGTTGACGACCGCCATGTACTCGCGCAGGTCGGCCACGGCCAGCAGCTCGGCGGTGCGGGCCAGCGCGGCCTCGGTGGCATCACCCGCCGCGACCGTGACCCGGGTGGCCCCCAGGATGCTGGGCAGCACGCCGGGCACCCCGCGGACCTGCCCGGTCAGCGTCAGCTCGCCCAGCAGGACGTCGTCGCGGGCCGGGACCTGCTCCAGCGCGCGCAGCACCGCCACCGCGATGGCCAGGTCGAAGCGTGCGCCGACCTTGGGCACGTCGGCCGGCGCCAGGTTGACCAGCACCTTGCGCTGCCCGACGCCCTGCCCGCACGCGGCCAGCGCAGCACGCACCCGTTCGCCCGCCTGCGACCCGGCCGCCCCGCTGATCCCCAGCACCGTGAAGCCGGGCAGCCCCTGACCGACGTGCGCCTCGACCCGGACCTGCCGGGGCTCCAGCCCGACGAGGGCCACGCTGCGGGCGATCCCGACGCTCACCACACACCTCGCAGGTGCCGGACGACGGTGACGGGCGCTGCAGCGCCAGCGTCCGTGCCGCCGCCGATGGCGATCGCGACGACGTCGCCCCGCACCGGGCCGTCGTGCGGGTGCTGCTGCAGGTAGACCGCCGCCAGGCGTCGCAGCCGACGGCGCTTGGCCCATCCGACCGACGCCGTGGCCGCCGCCGTCCCGGTGTCGGTCCGGGTGCGGACCTCGACCAGCACCAGGGTCGGGCCCTCCACGGCGATGATGTCCAGCTCGCCGCGGACGTCCTCGACCGACGTCCGCCAGTTGCGGTCCCGGATCAGCAGCCCGCTGCTGCGCAGATGGTCGGCGGCGATCCGCTCGCCCGCCGCACCGAGTCGTTGTCGTCCATGCATGTGCTGCACGGTAGGCAGCGCGGGGGGTCCGCCGTCAGCGAACCCGCGCCTCCTGTGGACAACCCGTTCAGATCAGGCCGGAGGCCCAGGCGACCAGCAGGCCCACGATCACCAGCGCGGCGATCAGGATGCCGATGTCGCGGTACTTGGAGTCACGGTAGCGACGGGTGGCGTTGAAGCCCATGGTCAGGTCCTCCGGTGAGGGGTCAGGAGAGCAGCTCGTTGGTGTCGGGGACCTCGGCGTGCGTGATCCGCTCGACGTTGACGTCCCGGAAGGTCATGACACGGACCTCGGAGACGAAGCGGGCGGGCCGGTACATGTCCCACACCCACGCGTCGGTCAGACGGACGTCGAACCAGGTGTCGCCGCCGCTGCCGGGCACCGGCGTGACGTCGACCTCGTTGGCCAGGTAGAAGCGGCGCTCGGTCTCGACGACCCAGCTGAACATGCGGACGATGTCGCGGTACTCGCGGTACAGCGACAGCTCCATCTCGCTCTCGAACCGTTCGAGGTCCTCGATGCTCATGGGGAGTACTCGGCGATCGGCAGCGACCCGGCCGAGCTGACCGGCCAGATGATCACGAAGGCACGGCCCAGGATCTGCTCACGAGGGATCTGGCCCAGCCCGTACCGGCTGTCCGCCGAGTTCGGACGGTTGTCCCCCATCATGAAGTAGTGGCCGGGCTCGACCGTGACGGGACCGAAGTCGGTCAGGTCTGGCCGTGACAGGTACCCACCCTCCGTCGACGCGGCCTCGGGGACCGGCTCGCCGTCGATCAGCACGACCCCGCCACGCATCTCGATGGTCTCGCCGGGGAGACCGATGATGCGCTTGATGAAGTCGCGTTCGCTGGGCGCGGTGACGCCCAGACCCGAGGCCAGCGACCGCAGCGTGCCGGTCAGCAGGTTGCCGTCCTCGTCCGTCTCGTCGGGCTCCTCGCTGAACACCACGACCTCGCCCCGCCGCGGTTCGCGGTACAGGTAGGCCGTCTTGGTGACCAGGACCCGGTCGCCGATCTGGAGCGTCGGCTCCATCGACGAGGACGGGATGAAGAAGGCCTGGACGACGAACGTCTTCAGCAGGACCGCGAGGACCAGCGCCACGATGACCAGCACCGGGAGCTCGGCCCAGAAGGCCCGCCCCGACGACGGCTTCTTCCTGCCGGACGGTGTGCCGACCTCGGTCGGCTCACCATCCTCTGCAGGGGAGGCACTCTCGATCTGAAGATCCGCCACGGGGGCTGAGCCTACTTCCGCCCTAGCGGAAGCGCTTCTCCTTGATCTTGGCCTTCTTGCCGACGCGGTCGCGCAGGTAGTACAGCTTGGCGCGACGCACCTTGCCCTTCCGCATGACCTCGATCTTGTCGATGATCGGGGCGTGCAGCGGGAAGATGCGCTCGACACCGATGGAGTTGAAGGAGATCTTGCGGACGGTGAACGTCTCGCGGGGGCCGCTGCCACGACGGGCGATGACGTCGCCCTCGAACAGCTGGATCCGTGAGCGCTCGCCCTCGGTCACGCGGACGTGGATCTTGACGGTGTCCCCGGGGCCGAAGTCAGGGATGTCGTCCCGGAGGGTCTCGACATCAACAAGGTCGGTGCGGTTCATTGTTGCTCACGCTCCATGCAAAGCACGTCGGTACGAGGGACACGACGGTCTGCCGACAGGGTAAAAGGAGCGCCAGAAGCGGCGCGAACGACGAGAGTACGGGGTCGCCCCCGTGGCGTCAACCGAGGGGGTCAGCCGGTCGGCGGCAGGGGGGTCTCGCCCACGTTGGGGTAGTCCTCGTCCATCCGGAAGGTGGCCTCACCGAGGGGCCAGATGATCACGAACGCCCGCCCGATGATGTTCTCCTGCGGGATCGTGCCGAGGCCCAGCCGCGAGTCCCGCGAGTTGCCGCGGTTGTCGCCCAGGACGTAGTACTCGCCCTCCGGCACGACCGTCGGCGGGAAGTCCCGCGACTCGGGTGCCGTGTACGGCTCCTCCAGCGGCATGCCGTTGACGTGCACGACACCGTCGATCAGCTCGACGGTCTCGCCCGGCAGGCCGATGATCCGCTTGATCAGGTCACGGTCCTCGTCGGGCTCGCTCAGGCCGATGCCCTCCAGGAACGAGCGGACGGTGGCGGACACGCTGAAGCCGTCCTCCTCGAGCCCCGGGCGGCGGAAGACCATGATCTCGCCCCGCTGCGGGTCGCGGACGCGGTAGCTGATCTTCTCGACCAGCACCCGGTCGCCGATCTGCAGCGTCTGCAGCATCGATCCGGAGGGGATGTAGAAGGCCTGCAGGGCGATGCTCTTGATGAGGAACGCCATGAGCAGGGCGACGACGACCAGCTGCACCGTCTCGCGCACGGCGGCCAGCAGCGCCCGCCCCCGAGGCGTGGGCGCCTCCGGTCCGACGACGCGGCGTCGCTCGCCGGGTGACAGGTCGGCGGGCCGCACCGATGACCCCGGCGGAGGGGCGGGAGCGGCCAGCGGTCCCCGGGGCTCAGCCACGCGGGTCGCGGTCGCGTCGGCCGACGTGGTCGTCGCCATCACCTGCGCCGAGGAGGTCCGGTCGGACCAGCCGGGTCCGGGCGCGGGCCTGGGCGTCGCGCCAGCGCGCGACCTTGCCGTGGTCACCGGAGGTGAGGACCGCAGGGACATCCCAGCCACGGTACGACGCCGGGCGGGTGTACTGCGGGTGCTCCAGCAGCGGCTCGGCGTCAGGGTCGGTGCTGAAGGACTCCTCGACTCCGCTGGCGGCGTTGCCCATCACGCCGGGCACCAGGCGGGTGACGGCCTCGATGACGACGGCCGCGGCGACCTCACCGCCGGCCAGCACGACGTCACCGATGGACACCTCGTCGTGGGCGAGGTGCAGGTGGACCCGCTCGTCGATGCCCTCGTAGCGGCCGCAGAGCAGCAGCAGGTGCGGCTCGGTCGTCAGCCCGGACACGTAGGGCTGGTCCAGCCGTCGACCGCGCGGGGTCATCAGCAGCGTGCGCGGTCGGGCCTCGACCGAGCCGTACAGGTCCTCGACGGCGTCGAAGAACGGCTGGGGGGCCATCAGCATCCCCGCTCCACCCCCGAACGGGGCGTCGTCGACCGTGCGATGACGGTCGGTCGTCCACTGGCGCAGGTCGTGGGCCCGCAGGTCCAGGATCCCACGCTCCTGGGCCTTGCCCAGCAGCGATGCACCCAGCGGACCCTCGAACCACTCGGGGAAGATGGTGAGGATGTCGACGCGCACGCGCTACCAGGCCTCGTCGGGGTCGACGAGTCCGGCGACGGGCTGCAGCACGATGGGGTCGACGGTCCAGTCGACCAGCTCCTCCACCATGGGCACGAGGGCCTCGCCACCGTCGGGACGGGCGATCAGCAGGTAGTCGTGGGCGTGCCCGTCGGTGACGGACTCGACGACGCCCACCAGGTCGCCCTCGGGGTCGACGACCTGACGGCCGAGCAGGTCGGCCACCCAGATGGTGTCCTCGTCGAGGTCGACGAGCGAGCGTTCACGGGTCAGCACGGTGCCGCGGATCGCCTCGGCGGCGGTCCGGTCACCGATGCCGGCGAACGTCAGGATCAGACGGTCCGTGTGCAGGTGCGCACGGGTGAGCGTCAGACCTCCGGGCCGGCCGGGCGTCGCGTAGACGGTGCCCGGCTCGAAGCCCTCGTCCAGGTCGGGGTCGGGGAAGACGTAGACGTCCCCCCGGTTGCCGAACGGCTTGCCGACCCGACCGACGACGACATGCCCGTCGGGCATGCCGTCGATGGTGTCTGATGCCATGGGGGCGGGCTACTCGACGATCTCGACGGAGGCGTTGACGCCCTCGCGGGTCGCCGCGGCCTTGACCATCGTGCGGATCGCCTTGGCGGTGCGACCACGCTTGCCGATGACCTTGCCCATGTCGTCGGGGTGGACGCGCAGCTCCAGGAGCACCGAGCCGTCGTCCTCCTCGCGCGACGTGATCTGCACGTCGTCGGGGTTGTCGACGAGGTTGCGGGCGATGAAGTCCAGGACCTCCTCGGTCATGTCCATGCCCTGCTACGCCTCGTCGGTGGTCTCGGCGTCGCCAGCAGCGTCGCCGTCGGCGGACTCGTCGCCGGCAGCGGTCTCGCTGTCAGCGGCCTCGTCGTCAGCGGCGTCGTTGTCAGCGGCGTCCTCGCCACCCTCGCTGGTCTCGCCAGCGGCCTCGGCTGCAGCAGCCTCCTCGGCGGCCTTGCGCTCTGCCTCCTCGGCAGCCTGCTTGTCGGCGAGCTCCTTGGCGGCAGCCGCCTCGGCCTCGGCGATCTTGGCGTCACGCGCCTCGGCCGCCTTCTTCTTCTCGGCGATCTTGGCGGTGCGGTCGCGACCGGAGTCGCCCGGCTTGAACTCCTCCCAGACGCCGGTGACCCGCAGCAGCTGCTTGGCCTGGTCCGACGGCTGTGCGCCGTTGCCCAGCCAGTAGAGGGCGCGCTCGGAGTTGATCTCGATGGTCGAGGGGTCGTTCAGCGGCTGGTAGTAGCCGATGTCCTCGATGTAGCGGCCGTCACGGGGCGACCGTGAGTCGGCGACGACCACGCGGTAGAAGGGGGCCTTCTTCTTGCCCTCGCGGCGCAGACGGATGCGAACTGCCATGGGGTTTCCTCTTTCACTACGCGTTCTTTGGATCTACCCCCACCACACGCGTTCAGGGTCAGCGGGGGCAACGCAAGGTGGAACGGCTCCACCTTCGGACCGAGCCGAGGGTCCAGACATCACGAAGGGTCCACACGGCGCGGTCCGTCAGGGTATCAGAGGGCCAGCGCCGTCGCGACGACGAACCCGGTCAGCAGGATCAGGCCCTCGTGCCGCTTGACCCGGAAGCCCAGCCGGGCGAACACGGCGAACAGCAGGACCGCGATGACCATCACGACCAGGCTGAGGCGGAACTGCGGGTCCAGCTGTGTGGTGTCCAGCAGACCGGCGACACCCGCCACGGGCAGGGAGTTGAAGATGTTGGACCCGACGACGTTGCCGATGATCAGGTCGTTCTCGCCGCGGCGTGCCGCGGCGACCGCCGTCACCAGCTCCGGCAGGGAGGTGCCGATGGCCACGACGGTCAGCCCGATCACGGCCTCGGACATCCCGATGGCAGCGGCCAGGCCCGAGGCCCCCACCACCAGCATCTGGGCGCCGGCGAGGGTGCCCACCAGACCGACGAGCGTCAGCCCCAGGGAGGGCAACAGGCCGTGCTCGCCCCCTGCGAGGCCGGCGATCTCGTCCTCGAGCTCTGCTGCGGCCGCCCGGTCCCGGCTGGCCCAGAACATGATCAGGCCGATGGCCGCCACCGCGCCGACCAGCAGGCCGATGGCCTCGACGGTGGTGACACGCAGGTCGGCGCCGACGATCGCCAGCGCACCGACGCTGACCAGCATCAGCCGGATCTCCTGCCGCCAGATCCGCGCGGTGATCGGCAGGATCCCGAACGCGGCGGCGGCACCGACGACCAGGAGCATGTTCGCGGTGTTGGACCCCACGATGTTGCCCAGGGCGATGTCCTGCTTGCCGTCGATGGAGGCCAGGGCGCTGACCAGCAGCTCGGGCGCACTGGTCCCGAA
>JBFKGB010000080.1:0-11241 GCA_041633535.1 Euzebya sp.
CCGCGGCGGGGGAGTGCACCGCGGGGCTGGCCTCGGCGACCTCGGGGACGGGGCGTCAGCTGGGTCTGGTCCCGCTGCGGGACGACCAGGGGGTCTTCCCGGCGCTGGCGCTGGCACCGGTCGTGCCGGTCGGGGGACGGGCCGACGTGGCGGCCGTGCGGGTGCAGCTGGAGCGTCTGGCGGACCTGCTGACCACCGAGGTGCTGGCCGGGCTCAGCGCGATGGCGGCCGAGGGGACGCCGATCGACCAGATCGCCGCGGGGTTCCTCGACGAGGTCGGATCGGGCTGAGGGCAGCCCAGCGGCTAGGGTCGTGGCCTTGCAACGCGTCAGCCTCACCGACCGGGTGGCCGAGGAGATCCGCGACGACATCGTCAACGGAGCCCTGCCGCCCGGCACGTCGCTGCGCGAACAGGCGCTGTCCGAGCGGTTCGACGTGGCCCGCTCGACGGTCCGTGAGGCCATCAAGGTGCTGGTCAGCGAAGGTCTGGTGACACAGGCCCACCACCGGGGTGCCATCGTGACCCGTCACACCCCAGAGGACGTCGACGACCTGATCGCGGCCAGGATCATGATCGAGCGGCACGTCGCCAGCGTGCCGATCGGCGACGCCTCCGCCGCGCGCACGGCGCTGGAGGCCATGCAGGCAGCCGTGGACGCCAAGGACTGGCGGGCTGCCGCGACCGCGGACGAGCAGTTCCACCGTGGCCTGGTCAGCGCTGCCGGGTCGCCACGGGTCACTGCGATCCACAGCCAGCTGGCAGGCGAGATGCGCCTGCTGCTGGTCAGCGCCGACCGCTTCGAGCCCGAGCGGGACAAGGTCGACGAGCACGCCAGGCTGCTGCGGCTGGCCCTCAGCGGCGACGCCGAGGGCTACCTGGCCGCCGCCATCAACCACGTCACACGGTCCCGCGACACGCTGGTCCAGGTCGCACACCGGGCAGTCCCCGCCTGACGGACGGTGCGGACCCCTTCCACTCTGCGCTGCGCGGATGTAGGATTGTCTGACAATCAGACGATCCACTCACGACCAACGGTCGGAAGGAGGCATGACGATGGCGTCATTGACCTGGGGACAGCGGTACCTCATGTGTCCGCCCAGCTACTACGAGGTGGCCTACGCGATCAACCCGTGGATGGGTGGGACGGTCGACACCGACCTGGCCATGGCCCAGTGGGAGACCCTCGTGGGTGCCATCCGCCTGGCCGGTGGTGATGTCGAGGTCATGGAGGCCGTCGAGGGCCTGCCCGACATGGTCTTCACCGCCAACGCCGGGGTCGTGGACGACGGGACGCTGATCGCCGGTGCGATGCGCCACCCCGAGCGGGTCGCCGAGACCGGGCACTTCACCCGCTGGGCCGCCTCCAACGGCATGGGCGTGGAGCGTCTGCACGAGGGGGCCGTCCTGGAGGGCCTCGGTGACTGCATGGTCCTTGGCGACACCCTGGTCAGTGGCTACGGGGCGCGGTCGAACCTGACGGCGCACTCCGAGCTGGAGCGCCTGACCGGCAGGTCCGTCATCAGCGTCGAGCTGACCGACCTGCGCTGGTACCACGTCGACCTGACGCTGTGCCCGCTGGACAGCGAACGTGCCATCGTCTACCCCGACGCCTACGACCGCCTGGGTGCCAAGAAGGTGATGGCCGAGATCGCCGAGCCGTTGGTGCTGACCGCGGAGGAGGCCGCGACCTTCGCCGCCAACTCCATCGTCGTCGGCAGCACCGTCATCATGCCGGCCATCCCGACCCGTGTCGGTGCACAGCTGGAGGCCTGGGGCTTCGACGTCGTGCAGGTCGACGTCAGCGAGTTCCTGAAGGCGGGCGGCGCCGTCCGCTGCCTGACCCTGCCGCTGGACACCGTCCTGTCAGCCCGGGCGGCAGCCCTCGACGAGACCATGGAGGTGGCCTGACATGTCGCTCGCGCTGAAGCTCGAGGAGGAGTACGGGGCGCACAACTACCACCCGCTCCCCGTCGTCATCGCCACCGCGTCGGGGGCCTACGTCACCGACGAGGACGGACGCCGCTACCTGGACGCCCTGGCGGCCTACTCGGCCGTCAACTTCGGCCACGGTCACCCGCGGCTGGTCCGGGCCGCCAAGGCCCAGCTGGACCGGGTCACGCTGACCAGCCGGGCGTTCCACAACGACCAGCTGGGGCACTTCTGCGCCGAGCTGGCCGCCCTGTGCGACATGGACCGCGTCCTGCCGATGAACACCGGTGCCGAGGCGGTCGAGACCGGGATCAAGATCGCCCGCAAGTGGGGGTACGAGGTGAAGGGCGTGCCCGACGGGCAGGCCGAGATCATCGTGGCCGAGGGCAACTTCCACGGTCGCACGACCACGATCGTGTCGTTCTCCGACGACCCCACCGCCCATGACCACTTCGGGCCCTACACCCCGGGCTTCGTCCGTGTGCCCTACGGCGACATCGAGGCGATCCGCGAGGCCATCACGCCGAACACCGTCGCGGTGCTGATCGAGCCGATCCAGGGCGAGGGTGGCGTGATCATCCCTCCGGACGGCTACCTGCGCGGGATCCGCGAGGTCTGCGACAGCGAGCAGGTCCTGTTCGTCGCCGACGAGATCCAGGCGGGGCTCGGACGCACCGGCCGGACGTTCGCCTGCGAGCACGAGGGCGTCAAGCCCGACATGTACCTGCTGGGCAAGGCCCTCGGCGGCGGGATCGTGCCGGTGTCGGCCGTCGTCGGTCGTGACGAGGTCATCGGCGTGATCGGCCCCGGTCAGCACGGCTCGACCTTCGGCGGGAACCCGCTGGCGTGCGCCGTGGGCCGCGAGGTCGTGGCGATGCTGCAGGAGGGGACCTACCAGGCCAACGCGGCCGCGCTGGGCGAGCGGATGGCCGCACGGCTGGCCGCCGCCGACCTGCCGATGGTGAAGGAGGTCCGTGCCCGCGGGCTGTGGCTCGGCATCGAGCTGGTGGCCGGCGACGTACCCGCCCGTCGGTACTGCGAGGCGCTGCTGACCGCACAGGTGGACGGGCCGACCGGTCCCGCGGGTCTGCTGGCCAAGGACACGCACGAGACGACGATCCGGCTGGCCCCGCCGCTGGGCATCACCGCCGAGGAGGCGGACTGGATCGTGGACCAGCTGATCGCGGTGCTGTCGGCCTAGAGAGCTCGGCCCAGAGAGCTCGACCTAGACAGCGCGATCGAACGTATGTACGATTGCTTCTCCCCTCGGGGAACCGTCCGCAGGGGCGGGTGTGTCGCGCGGGGAAGGCGCGATCGCACCCGCCCCTGCTCCTTCCCGGACGTGATGGCCCAGACCGGACCGGAGCGAGGACACATGACGAAGCGATACCGAGAGACCGTGGAGGTCGAGACCGAGCAGGTGCTGGTCGAGCTGGACGGCGGCCCGGCCGCCCCGACGACGTTCGTGTGGCGGGGTGGCCGCTACCGGGTGCTCAGCGTCCTGGGTCACTGGCGCGAGGACGGCGCCTACTGGGCCGGCGGCGGGGTCGAGGTGCCCCAGCGTGACCTGTGGCGCGTCGAGGCCCAGAACGGCAGCCCGTCACGGGGCATCTACGAGCTGGTCCACGAGCAGGACGCCTGGCGCCTGGACCGGATCTGGGACTGACCCTCCGCACTGGCCGCCCATGGTTGGGTGGGGTTCGGCCGCCATGGGAGGCGAACCCCACCCAACGGCATTGCTCAGCGCGGCAACGTCGCCCGCACGTGGGCCAGGGCCACGGGGTCGATGGACTGCGCGTCGGTCCAGCGCTCCTCCAGGTTCTCCCAGCCGAGGAAGTCCATCAGCGCCTCGTCCAGCGGCTGCGCCTCGCCCATCCAGCCGCCGGCACGCAGCCGATCCGTCAGCTCGTCGGCCAGCTCGGCGTCCATCGACACCCACTCGGCGCGGGGTGCGCGGTCGAAGTGGAAGTCGCGGATGTCCAGGAGCCCGCGAAGCCGTTGGATCGGCTGGTCGTCGTGGTCGACCCGCAGGTCGACCAGACGGTCGTGGTTCCCGCCGTAGCCCCCGCCCGGCTGGCACACCACCAGCGCGGCGGACTCCATGCCGCGCTTCTCGCCCCCCGCGTCCTGCCCGGCCTGCAGCGATGCGACCAGCCGGTGGGCCAGCGGACGCCCGGCCGTCGACATGAACACGTCGGCCATGGCCTGCACGACCTCCGGGCCGGTCAGGACGTTGCCCTGCGCGGCGAACCCCTCTCCGGTCAGGTGTCCCCGCCACCCGAAGCACCGCTCGCCGGTGTGTGCGGCCGAGCGGCCGTCGGCGGCCACCAGGCCGGTCTGGCGGTGCGCGCCCATCCGGTCCTCCGCCACCATGGTGGTCAGGATCGCCTGTGGGTCCCCACCCTCGGCGAGCGCATCCAGCGCCCGCGGGCCGACGGTCCCGTCCGGGAACGCCTGGACCGCGGCCGCACCCACCCCTCCCCGCACCCACGGCACGATCGCACCGACGGCCAGGAACTTCGACTGCACGGCCACCCCGACCTGGTTCGTCACGGGGTCGGCGGCGGCGATCGAGTACGTCATCCCCGCTACCGTAGGGCCCGCGTCCGGCAAGATCCGCAGGAGACCAGCGATGAGCGACTCAGACACCCTCACCAAGCCCTTCGTGGCCCCCGACATCGACGAGGAGACCCGCACCGACCAGCGGACCTCCACCGGTGAGCCCGGCGACCACGACCGGTTCGCCCACTACGTGTTCGGCCGCAACCCCGGGGCGATGGTCACCGAGGCGATGGTGACCGGTGTGCCGATCAAGGCCCTGTGCGGCAAGCGCTGGGTGCCCAGCCGCGACGGCTCCAAGTACCCCGTGTGCCCCGACTGCGTCCGCATCAAGAACCGGATGCAGGGCAAGGGCGGCGACGGCGACGACGCGGGGGAGTGACCCCGACCGCGGCGAGCACCACCCGAACCCGCGCAACACAACGGCACGATCGGGGCCTGCCGCGCCCATGCACGACTTCGGCCCCGATCGTGCCGAAAAGAACGGCTACTCGCCGCTGCCGGCCTTGCTGCCCGTCAGCTGGGTGAAGGAGGACGCGGTGTCGTCGATGGGCTCGCCGCGCAGCAGGCACACGACCTCGCGGTCCTCGGCGGAGTCCCACGACTCCTGGCTGGGGGTCAGCGGGCTGAAGTAGATGGCGGACTGCTCGTAGGCGATGCCGACGTACTCCTCGAAGGCGCTGGTGCAGCGCTCGGCGGCGAACTCGTTCAGCGCCTCACGGCCGGGGTAGGGGGCGTCGGGGCCGTCGGGGTGCTGGGGGAGGGCGTAGACCTCGGCGTCGTGGGCCTCGCTGCACTCCACATCCTCGTAGTCGGTGATCTGGTCGCCGTCGGGCAGGTTGATGCAGTCGCCGATGGTGAACGCCAGGGCGGACGGCGAGCACGCGGTGGCGACGAGGCCGAGCAGCACGGCGGCGGTCGTGTGGCGGAGCGTGGACATGGCAGGACCTTCCGTCGGATGGGCGCCCGGCGACGGGCGTCGGGGCAGCATACGGGCCGCGACGAGGAGTCCGCCCGATGCTGCGGTGCGTGGCCCCGTCGTCACCGGTGTTGCCGGCTGGGCGGAGGCGGCGACACGGTCATGAGCCGCCCGCATAGGCTGTCCACGCACCGCACCACATCGGAGGGCAACCACGTGAGCGACGTCCAGCGAGATCCGCAGCGCATCATCACCGACGGGATGCCGACACAGCTTCCCGACAACGATCCGGCCGAGACCCAGGAGTGGGTCGACGCGCTGGACGCCGTCGTCAGCCACCATGGGCGCGAACGCGCCCGCTACCTGATGCTGCGGCTGCTCGAGAAGTCCCGCGAGATCGGCGTCGGCGTGCCGTCGCTGCGCTCGACGGACTACATCAACACCATCCCGCCCTCGCGCGAGCCCACGTTCCCCGGCGACGAGCACATCGAGCGGCGCATCCGCGCCTACATCCGTTGGAACGCCGCGGTCATGGTCACCCGGGCCCAGCGCCCCGGCGTCGGCGTCGGCGGGCACATCGCGACCTACGCCTCGGCCGCGAGCCTCTACGAGGTCGGCTTCAACCACTTCTTCCGTGGCCGCGAGCACGAGGGCGGTGGCGACCACCTGTTCATCCAGGGACACGGCTCACCGGGCATCTACGCCCGCGCCTACCTCGAGGGCCGGCTGACCACCGAGGAGCTGGACCTGTTCCGCCAGGAGTCCAAGCCGGGCGGGCTGTCCTCCTACCCCCACCCCCGGCTGATGCCGGACTTCTGGGAGTTCCCCACCGTCTCGATGGGTCTTGGGTCCCTCAACAGCATCTACCAGGCGCGCTTCGACAAGTACCTGCACAACCGCGGCATCACCGACACCTCACAGCAGCGGACCTGGGCGTTCGTCGGCGACGGCGAGATGGACGAGCCCGAGGCCCAGGGCGCCCTGACCGTCGCCAGCCGCGAGGAGCTGGACAACCTGGTCTGGGTCGTCAACTGCAACCTGCAGCGCCTCGACGGTCCCGTCAGGGGCAACGGCAAGATCATCCAGGAGCTCGAGAGCCTGTTCCGCGGCGCCGGCTGGAACGTCATCAAGGTCGTGTGGGGCAGCAAGTGGGACCGCCTGCTGTCCCTGGACGTCAACGGCGAGCTCGTCGAGCAGATGAACCGCACGCCCGACGGGCAGTTCCAGACGTTCACCACCAAGGACGGCGACTTCATCCGCAAGCACTTCTTCAACACCCCGGAGCTGGAGCGGATCCTCGACGAGTCGGGCCTGACCGAGGAGGACCTGCCGGTGCTGGACCGCGGTGGCCACGACTACCGGAAGGTCTACGCCGCCTACAAGGCCGCCACCGAGCACACGGGCCAGCCGACGGTGATCCTCGCCAAGACCATCAAGGGCTGGACGCTGGGGCCTGACTTCGAGGCCCGCAACGCCACCCACCAGATGAAGAAGCTGACCCGCAAGGCCTTGAAGGGCTTCCGGGACCGGCTGTACCTGGACATCCCCGACAGCGAGCTCGAGGGGGACCTGCCGCCGTACTACCACCCGGGCGAGGACTCCGAGGAGATCGCCTACATGATGGAGCGGCGACGTGAGCTGGGTGGATCGATCCCGCAGCGGCGCTTCCAGGTCCAGGCCATCGAGCTGCCGACCTCCGACGTGTACGGCGAGCTGAAGCAGGGCTCGGGCAAGCAGGAGGTCGCCACCACCATGGCGTTCGTCCGCCTGCTGAAGGACCTCTTCGAGCACCCGCAGCTGGGCCGTCGGATCGTGCCGATCATCCCCGACGAGGCCCGGACCTTCGGGATGGACTCGCTGTTCCCGACGAAGAAGATCTACAGCCCGCACGGCCAGACCTACGAGGCCGTCGACCAGGCCATGCTGCTGTCCTACAAGGAGTCGACCGACGGCCAGATCCTTCACGAGGGGATCACCGAGGCGGGCTCGATGGCCAGCTTCACCGCGGCCGGGTCCTCCTACGCGACGCACTCCGAGCCCGTGCTGCCGATCTACATCTTCTACTCGATGTTCGGCTTCCAGCGGACCGCGGACTCGATCTGGGCGGCGGCCGACCAGCGCTGCCGGGGTTTCCTGATCGGGGCCACCGCAGGTCGCACCACCCTGAACGGCGAGGGCCTGCAGCACGAGGACGGGCACTCGCCGCTGTTCGCGATGACCAACCCTGCGGTGGAGTCCTACGACCCCTCCTTCGCCTACGAGGTGGCGGTGGTCACCGAGGACGGCATCAACCGGATGATGGGGCCGGACGCCGAGGACGTCATGTACTACCTGACGGTCTACAACGAGCCGACCGCGCAGCCGCCCATGCCCGAGGGGCTTGACGAGCAGGAGATCCTGGACGGGATCTACCGCTTCTCCACCTTCGAGGACGAGCGGAGCCACCGTGTCCAGCTGCTGACCTCCGGGTCGGCGATGCCCCTGGCGATCCAGGCGCAGCGGATGCTGGGCGAGGACTGGGACGTCGCGGCCGACATCTGGTCGGTGCCCGGGTGGGTGCAGCTGCACCGTGATGGTGTCGCCTGCTCGACGACCAACCGGGACCACCCGACCGCCGAGCCGAAGGTGCCCCTGATCACCCGCAAGCTCGAGGCGTCCCGCGGTGGCCCGTTCATCGCGGTCACCGACTACCAGAAGGCGCTGCCCGGACTGGTCGAGCCGTTCGTGCCCGGCGGCATGGCGATCCTGGGCACCGACGGGTTCGGTCGGTCCGACACCCGCGAGGCGCTGCGGCGGATCTTCCGCATCGACGCCGAGTCGATCGTCGTGGCGGCGCTGCACCAGCTGGCCCAGAAGGGCGAGGTCGGTCACGACCTGGCGGCCAAGGCCATCGAGACCTACGGCATCGACCCCGAGCTGCGGGTCTGGGACGAGCTGCACCGGGGCTAGTTGCCCGCATGACCGGATGTCCGTACAATTGGTCCTCCATCGATCCCAGGAGACCACCATGTGTTCACCCGCGAAGTGCCGCGCCTGCTCGAAGACGACCTGGTCGGGCTGTGGGCAGCACGTCCAGCAGGTCATGAGCGGCGTGCCGAAGGACCAGCGCTGCACGTGCACCGCCGCGCAGAAGGCCGCGGCCCGCAAGCCCTCGTTCTTCGAGCGGCTGCTGAACCGCTAGGGGCCGCCCCTCGCCTAGGATGCCGCCATGACGATCGCGATGGTCCTGTCCGGCGGCGGTGCACGTGGCGCGTTCGAGGCGGGGGTGATCGAGGCCTTCGAGGAGGCGGGGATAGTCCCCGAGATCCTGACCGGCACCTCTGCCGGGGCCATCAACGCCACCGCGATGGCCATCGGGATGCCTGCCCGCCAGCTGTCGGAGATGTGGCTCGGACTGCGGTCCAAGGACGTCTACCGCGTCCGCGTCGACCTGCCCCGGGCCCTCCGCCCCCTCCGGCTGGTCAGCTCGACGCTGACGAACCTGCTGGACCCGCCCTCCCTGGCCATCAAGCTCCTCGAGGCCATCGGGTGGACGTGGCTGCTGGACACCCAGCCCCTCCATGAGCTGCTGCGTGAGACCCTCGGCTCGGAGGAGGTCACGATCCAGCCCGGGCGCACGCTGACGGTCGTCGCGGTCGAGGCGGTGACGGGCCGGCTGGTGCGGTTCACCAACACGCCTCCGGCCGACCGCACCGACACCCGCTACAGCCAGGTCGCGATGACCGTCGACCACGTCCTGGCCTCGGCAGCCATCCCCGTGCTGTTCAAGCCCGTCAACATCGAGGGCGGCGTCTACTGGGACGGCGGCCTGGGCGCCAACACCCCGCTGGGTGCCGCGCTGGGGCACCGCCCCGACGTGTGCTTCGTCGTCGCCACCGGCGCGGTCGACCGCACCGCAGCAGCACCCCGGTCGCTGTCGGAGTCCATCTCGCTGCTGGTCGACGACCTGCTGCGCTCCTCGCTGGTGAAGGACATGGAGCACGCCGAGCGCATCAACGAGCTGGTGCGCCTCTCCGACGGCACCTCCCGGTACAAGGAGGTCGAGCTGCACCTGATCGCCCCGCCGCCCGGCGGTGCCGGCGTGCACGAGTTCCTGGACTTCGAGGAGTCCGCCACCAGCCTGCTGATCGCCCAGGGCCGCGAGGCCGGGAAGGCAGCCATCGAGGCCTACGAGCGGGGCCGTGACCAGCCCGACCGCGGTCGCGGGCACTTCACCCGCTGAGGTGTGCGGTCAGCGGTCCAGGACGCCCGAGGCGAACTGCACCATCTCGGCCAGCGCCTGCCGTGCGCTGCGGACCAGGCCCGGCAGCGAGACGAACCCGTGGGGCATGTCGACGTACTCGGTGTACCGCACGGGCACACCGGCCTGCTGCAGCCGTTCGGCGAACGCGCGCCCCTCGTCCCGCAGCGGGTCGTCGCTGGCGGTGATGACCAGGGCCGGCGGCAGCCCCGACAGGTCGCTGACGTGCAGCGGTGACACCGAGGGGTCGTCCGGCGCGACCACGCCACCCAGGTAGGTGGTGGTGAAGGCCTCCATGTCGGCCCGGTGCAGCAGCGGCTTGCGGATGATGGTGCGCGCGGACTCGGTGCTCATCGTCAGGTCGGTGGCGGGGTAGATCAGCAGCTGGGCGGCGATCCCGCCGATCCCGGCGTCGCGCATGGCGATGGCGACCAGGGCCGCGAGGTTGCCGCCCGCGCTGTCGCCGGCCACCACCACCGGACCGTCGGCGCCCAGGGTCACGCCGCCGCCCTCCTGCAGGATCCAGCGGGCGACGGCCGTGCAGTCCTGGACCGCCGCCGGGGCGGGGTGCTCGGGGGCCATGCGGTAGTCGACGGACACCACGACGGCGCCGAGCTCCGCGGCCAGGTGGCTGCACAGCCAGTCGTACTGCTCGGGGGCGCCGACGACCCAGCCGCCACCGTGCAGGTGCAGCACCAGCGGACGTCCCATCGCCTGACGGTCGGGGACGTGACGCCGTGCGGGCAGGTCGCCGGCGGCACCGGGCACCGTGATGTCGGTGGAGGTGACCCCGCCGTGGGGTCGGCCGGTGATGCCCTCGGTGAGCCGGCGCAGCAGGTCCCCCAGCGGCCCTGGCGCTGGTGGTGCGTGCGGACCACGGGCGGCGGCGATCTGCCGGGGGGACATCGTGTCGACGCTGCCGCCGTTGATCCGACGACGGACGGTGTCGAGCAGCATGAGCGAGAGTGGGACTGCCATGCCGGGACGATACGGCTGCGGCCCGCACCCCACCCAACCGGAGCGGTTCCGCGGATGTGCAGGTCCGTGGGCCTAGGCTCGCGGTGCACGCGGACGTCTTCCCCGTTGGCCGCGGTGCAGGGAGAGGCTCATGTCCAGCGTCCCGCTGTCACAGCGGCGTGCCGTCGGCGATGCCGGCTGGCAGCCCACGGTCACCATCGTCCCCACCGCCCGAGCCCGCCCGGCCGTCCCGTCGCTGCCGCGCCACGTGGTCCTGGCCGCGGTGCCGCTGACGGCCCTGGCCGTGTCGGCGATCGTCATCGGCGGCGGAGCGGTCTCGCTGGCCCGCTCGCTGGAGGGCCGGGTGCTCCCCGGCGTGGTCGTCGCCGGCACCGACCTGTCAGGGCTGACCCTGGCCCAGGCGGCCGGACAGGTCACCGCCGTGGCCGACGCGGTCCTCGACACCCCGCTGCTGCTGGAGGCGGCGGGCAGCACGACCACGCTGACGCCCCGCGATCTGGGCGCCCGGGCCAACACCGACGCCGTCGTCCGGCTGCTGCAGGCAGACCGAAACGGTGTCGGGCCGTGGGGCTGGGTCCGGCTGCGCTGGTTCGGCGCGCAGGCCCCACCCGCACC
>JBFKGB010000081.1:0-10922 GCA_041633535.1 Euzebya sp.
GAGCCAGCGCTCGGCGTCGATGGCGGCCTTGCAGCCCTGTCCGGCGGCGCTGATCGCCTGGCGGTAGATCCGGTCGGTGATGTCGCCACCGGCGAAGACCCCAGGGACGCTGGTCGCCGTGGTGGGCTCGGCGACGATGATGTAGCCGTCCTCGTCCAGGTCGATCTGGCCCGCGAACAGGGCGCTGGTCGGGTCGTGGCCGATCGCCAGGAACAGGCCGTCGGTGGCCATCTCGCGCTGCTCCCCGGTCTGGGTGTCGCGCAGGACCACGCCCTCGACCGCCTCCTCACCCAGCACGTCGACGACCTCGGCGTTCCACAGGAACTCGATCTTGGGGTTCGCCATCGCGCGGTCGGCCATGATCTGGGACGCACGCAGCTCGTCGCGACGGTGCACGACGGTGACCTTCGAGGCGAACTTGGTCAGGAACGTCGCCTCCTCCATCGCGGTGTCCCCACCGCCGACGACCACCAGCTCGCGGTCGCGGAAGAAGAACCCGTCGCAGGTGGCGCACGCGGACACGCCCTTGCCGACCAGCCGCTGCTCGTTCGGCAGCCCCAGCCAGCGGGCCGTCGCACCGGTCGAGATGATGACGGTGTGCGCCATGATGGTCTCGGCGCCCACGGTGATGGTGAACGGCGAGCCGGACGTGAAGTCCACGCTGTCGACGTCGGTGGTCATGAACTCGGTGCCGAACTTCTCCGCCTGCTTGCGGAAGTCCATCATGAGCTCGGGGCCCATGCGGCCGTCGGGGAAGCCCGGGTAGTTCTCGACCTCGGTCGTCTGCATCAGCTGCCCACCGGCGGCCTGGCCCTCGATGACGAGGGGGGCCAGGTCGGCACGGGCGGCGTACAGCGCGGCCGTCAGACCGGCAGGGCCCGAGCCGATGATGACGACGTTGCGGGTGTTCTCAGCAGTCATGGGACGTGGGGTTCCTTGTGGGGGGAGATCGTCGTGGGGACAACGGTCGGTCCCAGGAGACTATTCCGAGCCGCTGACGACGCGACGCAGCGCGCAGTCCGCGGGGTCCAGCAGCCACACGTCGACGGTGTCCAGCACCGCACCACCACGGGACCGCACCAGGCTGTAGGCGACCGTCGGGCCCTCCGGCAGGTCCAGCCGGGCGGCGACGGCGACGACGGGGTCCTCCCCGGACTGCTCCAGCACCTCCAGCAGGCAGCGGCCGGCCGGTGTGCCGTCGCCGAAGTCCGGGCCGCGCAGGACCTCGTCGCGGTGGACCAGCGCCAGCTCGGCCGCCTCGGCCACCGGGCGGCCCATCAGCCGGTCCACGGCGGGGTCGCGCCCCAGCAGGTCCAGGATGTCGGCGTCCGTGTCCGCCAGGACCTCACCGAACGTCAGCGTGACCGGCCCGCCCTGGACCGGGCCCGTCGCCGCGAGCGGGTCGCCGCCGCTGTCGTCAGCGGCCGCGTCAGCGCTGTCATCGGACGTGGCGCCCGCCATGGGGGCCATGGCCGTGGCGTCCGCCGCCGACTCCTCCGCCGGCATCGACTCCGCCTGCAGTGACTCCTCCAGCGACCCGTCGGCAGCACGGGTGCTGTCGCCGGCGTCCAGGGCCACGTCGTTCTCGGCGAACCCGGCCTCGTCGGCGCCACCAAGGAAGCCCGAGCTGGTCAGGGCCCCCACGCCCACCACGGCGAGCAGGACGACGACGGCCGCGACCAGCGTCGGTCGCAGGGGCTGTCGTGCGGCACGTCCGCGCCGGCCCGGGCCCGACGCCGGACGCGGCGAGGTCGGTCGTTGCTTCGCCCAGCCGGTGGCCGCTGCGGCGCCGGCCACCGACGGGTCGACGGCGTCGGCCATCGACGTGTCCTCGTGGTCGGCCGCAGTCGGGTCCTCGTCGTCGGCCGTCGTCGGGTCCTCCGTGCCGGTCGCGTCCGGGTCCTCGACACCCGTGGTCTCCGTCGCGGGCAGCGGGTGGCCGATCTCCTCGGCCAGACGGTCCCGCAGCCGGTCGGAGAACCCTGCGGGCGGCTCGGTCCGGTCGACGGCGGTCAGCGCCAGCAGCGTGTCGGCCATGTCGTCGGCCAGACGGGCCACCTGCGGGTCGGTGTCGATCCGCTCCTGCAGCGCATCAGCGGCATCCCCGTCGAGCTCGCCGGCCAGGTAGGCGGCGAGCTGGACCAGGAGGTCGTCGTGCTGCGAGGTGCTCACGGTGGGGCGGGTCCCAGGGGTCGAGGGGTGGGGTGGGCTGTCAGGTTGGAGGTGGCGCGCGTCCGGATGGTTCCGAGCCGTCGTCCTCACGGCCGGCCATGATCCGTGCCAGGGTGGCGTGCCCGCGGTGCACTCGCGACTTGACGGTGCCGACCGCGACCCCCTCCTCCTCGGCGATCTCGTGGTAGGGACGACCCTGCAGGGTGTGTCCGACGACGGCCCGTCGCTGCTCGGGCTCCAGCTGCAGCAGCGCCTCGCGGACCTCCAGCTGCAGCATCCGCTCGTCGACGGCGTCCCGCGGGTCGGCCAGCGGCAGGTCCTCCACCACGGCCTCGGCCTTGCGTGGCCGGCGCGCACGCTTGCGTGCGAGGTCGTTGCACGCGTTGGTGGTCACCCGGTACATCCAGGTCGAGAACCGTGAGCCGCCCCGGAACGTCGCAGCACGTCGGTACAGGATCAGGAAGGCGTCCTGCGCCGCGTCCTCGGCGTCGCCGGCGTCCCCGAAGTAGCGCAGGCAGATGCCGTAGACCCGACGCTCGTACCGCGCGACGAGCATGCTGAAGGCCCGCTCGTCGCCGGCGACGAAGGCCGCGACCAGCGCTTCGTCGGTCGGATCGGCCGCCTGCTCGACGGTGCCGGTCCCCTGCGTGCGCGTCACACGGCTCAGGATGCCAGGGCCTGGACCCGGATCTCGCCAATCTCTGCGTGGTACCCCGTCTCGAACGGCTGCAGCTTGCCGGTGATCCACACCAGCAGGTACCGGGCCTGGGGGCTGTCGCCCAGCGTGTAGGAGGTCGTCCCGGACGCGACCTCGGGGATCGAGGTCACCGTGACCCAGGCCGACGGGTCGGGGTCGATGCGCCCGGCGACCCGGATCTCGAGGTCGAAGCCGCCCCGCGGCACCTCCAGCGTCACCTGCTGCAGACGGCGTGTGCCGCCCAGGTCGACGTGGAAGCCCACGCCGCTCTTCAGGTTGCCGAAGTCGGGGCTGTTGTAGCGCTCGGTCGCCCAGGTGGTGCTGGGGGCGCCGTCGATGACGTCGGGCAGGAACTCGTCCCGCTCGGACCCGTCACCCTGCGGATCGAAGGCGGTGATGTCCACCAGCGGGACGGTCTGCAGCGTCGGTCCGGACGTGTCCTCGCCCTCGTCGGCAGGTGCTGGGGGCTGCGGGGTGGGGGTGACCTCCTCGGCGAACAGCGACGCGACCTGGCCGGCCTCGATCACCCCGCCGAAGATGCCGACGGACACCAGCGCACCTGCGAGGACCAGCAGTGCGGCGACGGGCAGCAGCCAGCGCAGCTCGGTGCGGATCGACCCGTCGTCCTCGGGCTGTGCCCCCTCCAGCGCCGGTGGCAGCACCAGCGGCGTCTCGAAGGGCTGCAGCAGCGACACGACCTCGGCTGCCGAGGCGGGTCGGTCCTGGGGGTCGGGTGCCGTCAGCTGGGCGACGACGTCGTCGAGTCCCCGCGGCACGTCCGAGCGGAGCTGCCGCGGGCGCAGCGCGCCGCTGCGCAGCCGGGCCTCGGCCACGGACACCGGGTCGCCGCCGGCGAAGGCCCGCTGACCGGTCAGCCCCTCGAACAGCACCAGCCCCAGCGAGTACAGGTCGGCCCGCGCGTCGATCTGCTGCCCCCGCAGCTGCTCGGGGGCCACGTAGGCGGCGGTGCCCATGACCCGGCCGGTCGCGGTCAGGGTCGAGTCCTGGGCCGCCTTGGCGATGCCGAAGTCGGTCACCTTGACGCTGCCGTCGTCGCCGACCAGGACGTTGCCCGGCTTGATGTCGCGGTGGATGATCCCCCGGTCGTGGGCGTGCGCCAGGGCGGCGGCGATCCGGACGCCGATGCGGGCCACCTCGCCGGACTCCAGCACCTCCTCGTCCAGCACGTCGGCCAGCGTGTCCCCCTCGATGTACTCGATGACCAGGTAGACACGGTCGCCGTCGACGCCCGTGTCGAACAGCGAGACGATGCAGGGGTGGACCAGCTTGGCGGCCGCGACCGCCTCGCGGCGGAACCGCTCGCGGATGACCTCCTGGCGGCACAGGTCGTCGTGCAGGATCTTGACCGCGACGGTCCGCGCCAGCACCTCGTCGTGGGCGCGCCACACCGCAGCCATGCCGCCGGTGGCCACGTGCTCCTCGAGCACGTAGCGGTTGGCGAGCACGTCAGACGTCGCAGGCCCCTGACGGGGCGTCGCGCGCGGCGTGCGCTGGTGTTGATCGGCTACCACGATGAGTCCCACTGGTGGTGGAGGCGGGGACGGAAAAGTGTAGGGGGGCGGGGGACCGCGCTGTCCGTGGCCCATACGGCAGTGTCCGATGGGGTGGGTCGGGTCCTGCTCAGGCCACCTCGTCGACGCGCGCCCCGCCCGCGACCGTGTCGGGACGACGCCGACGTCCGTGCCGCAGCCCCCACACCACCAGGACGATCAGGCTGCCGACCGCCGCGACCAGCCCCACGACGGGGAAGGCCGTCGAGCGCACGCTGACCTGGGTCGTGGCCAGGGTCACGCCCCCCTCGGGGTCGTCGATGGTGACCGCGATGGGGGCGAAGCCACCGGGGTTCAGCGCCTCGGTGGCGAAGGTCAGCCGCGTCGAGGAGCGCGCGGGCAGGGTGAACGTCTGGGTGCTGCCCTCGGCGAAGGCGAACCGTGCGGCCTCGACGGTGGCGCGGAGGGTCAGGTCGGCATCGCTGGAGTTGACGACGGTGACCGGCACCTCCCCCGTGGTCGCGGTCAGGGTGACCGGGGCGCTGGGCAGGATGTCGACGCCGTCGACGAGCCCCTCCAGCCGCGCCAGCACCTGCTGGATGCGCACCAGCCCACCGGCCTGCTCGTCGGGGTCGCGGTAGGCCGTCGAGGCGGCCGCCAGCAGCGACTGCCCGAACCGCGCGACGGTGTCGTCCTCCTCCGACAGCATCACCGACAGCGGACCCAGTGCGTCGTGGGCCGCACCGAGCTGCTGGACGTAGGCGACGGGCAGCTCCCGCGCCGCCGAGCGGGGCGGGTAGGCCAGCCGTGCCAGCCGCGTGGACGGTGCGACCTCCAGCCGCATGGCCGACAGGCTCATGGGCCGCAGCCACGGCGCCTGCGCCAGGGCGGCCGTCGCCCGGCCCAGCAGGCCCTCGGGCCCGTCGGCCAGCGCGTCCAGCTCCAGCAGCACCGCAGCGCTGCGGGGCGTCGCGTCCTCGGTGATCCAGCGGACGGCGGTGTCGGCCAGCAGCTGCTGGACCACCCACGCGGTCCCCATCCCGTCGGGGTCGGTGGCCAGGTCGGCCAGCCGGCCGTCGGGCACCAGGACCCGCACCTCGCCGCCCCCGGCGGTCAGCAGGCGTCGGACGGGCTCCAGGCTGTCGGCCTCGGCGAAGGCCAGGTACCGCTCGCCCAGCACCATCGCGTCGGCGGTGGCCGGTCCCAGCGCCGCGAGCGTCTGGGTGTCGATGCCGTCCGGCGGCACGAGGATCCCGGTGGTCACGTCGGCGCCCGTCCGTGTCGCCACGGTCCGGCCGCCGACCTGCAGCAGGTCCAGGGCCTGCGCGGCGCGACCCCCACGGACCAGCGCCACCAGGTCGGCGGGCCCGTACGGGTCGGCCAGCGTCTCGGTGTCGCTGCGACGGGCCAGGCCGCCCAGCGCATCCAGGGCGGCCTGGGCCCGGCGGGCGGTCCTGGCGGTGGCGTCGACCGTGCTGCCGTCGGCGCGGGTGTACCCGTCGGCGACACCGGCCACGTCGTCCAGCATGCGCCCGCTGAGGGCCAGGTCGACGCCGGCGGCCGAGCCGTCCTGGACGGTCCGGTCGATCTCCCGTGCCAGCCGCGTCAGGCCGCCGTCGGGGCCGATCAGCCGGGCCAGCGAGTCCGGCAGCTCGTCGGCCAGCCGTGGCCTGGTGTCCGCCTGGACCCGCACCAGGGTGGACAGCGGCATCGGGTCCGGACGGTCCTCGGGCAGGACGACCAGCGACGTCACCAGGTCCCCGACGGGCTCGGGCCCCTCGAAGACCTGCAGCTGCAGCGGGTAGACACCTGCACGGTCGGGACCGACCAGGGACAGCTCGGAGGTGGGGGTGAACGTGGTGACGACGCGGCTGGTCCCGGCCGGCATGTCCTCCAGCGCCGTGGACGTGCTGGAGTACACCGAGGGGAGGGTGCCGATGCCGGCCAGCCGCAGCTCCTCGCGGGTCGTGACGCGGGCGTGGACGGTCGTGACCAGCCGCAGGTCCGAGCGGGCCCGGTCACCGGCGCGCAGCTGCAGGGTGGTGGCCACGTGGGCCTCGTCCTCGAGGTCGTCGGGGCGGTCGACGTCGAGGGTGCCCTCGGGCCGTGCCTCGCCCGTGGACTCGACGACCCCGTCGACGGCCAGCAGGCGCAGCGCCACGGGTGGGATGTCGCCGTCGTCCTGCTGGGCGTACGCCGGGGGCACCAGCAGCACCTGCAGCAGCAGCACCGGGGCGAACAGCAGGGCGACGAGCAGCAGGGCGGGCCGGCCGACCGCGCTCATCCCGCCTCGTCCAGTGCGCGGCGGACCAGCCGGGCCTCGTTGGGGTGGGCCAGCCGCTCCAGGGCGGTGCGGATGGGCAGCCAGACGACGTCCTCGGCCTCGTCGTCGCGTCGCGAGAAGTCGCCGCCCACGAACCCCATCAGGAAGTAGTGCACGTACTTGTGGTACCGGATCCGGTCGGGGCGCCACACGAACCAGTAGTCCACGACGCCGAGCTTGTCGGTGATGCAGGCGTCAAGGCCCGTCTCCTCCCGCACCTCCCGGATCGCGGCCTCCTCCAGCTCCTCACCCTCCTCCAGCCCACCCTTGGGCAGGGTCCACTGCAGCTCGCCGGCGGCGTTCCTGTGCGCGATCAGCACCACCCACCGCCCGTCGGACCGGTCGTCGACGACCAGACCGCCGGCCGATGTCGCGTGCTTCGTCGGGTAGCGGGCCATGTGGGGTGGGGCCGAGGTCCTGGGTCTGTGCGCACAAGGGCAGTCGCAGGCAACGATACGTCCTCGGATCGACTCCTCAGGGAGGTCGACTGGTCCCCTATGGTCAAGAACAGGGGTGGGGATGCCGATGACGACCGTTGAACGCGCCCGTCCACAGACGCCTGGATCAGCCATGCACATCCGCGACTACCTGCAGCTCCTGGTCGACAAGGGTGGCTCCGACCTGCACCTGAAGGCAGGAGGACCCGCCTACGTCAGGATCGACGGTGACCTCAGCGAGATCCACGACCTGCCGTGGCTCTACACCGAGGACACCGAGCGGTTCGCCCGCGAGGTCCTCGACGGTCGGGCCCTTGAGGCGTTCGACCGGGGTGAGGAGGCCGACTGCGCCTACGCCGTGCAGGGCCTGGGCCGCTTCCGCGTGGCCGTGTTCCACCAGCGCGGGTCCACCGGGCTGGTGCTGCGGCGGGTGCTGCCGGGGAATCAAGACTTCGACGACCTGGGGCTGCCGCCGGTGTGCCGCGCGCTGGCGGAGGAGCACCGCGGGCTGGTCCTGGTCACCGGCCCGACCGGGTCGGGCAAGACCACGACGACGGCGGCCATGATCGGCCACATGAACGCCACACGGCGGGCGCACATCGTCACCATCGAGGACCCCATCGAGATCCTCCACCAGGACCACCTGGCCATCATCGACCAGCGCGAGATCGGCGTGGACACCGAGAACTTCGCCTCGGCGCTGCGGTCGGTCGCCCGTCAGGACCCCGACATCATCTTCATCGGCGAGATGCGTGACCCCGAGACGGTGTCGGCCGCGCTGCAGGCCGCCCAGACCGGGCACTTCGTCATCTCCACGCTGCACACCACCAACGCGACGGAGACGATCAACCGCATCATCGACCTGATCCCGCCGCACCAGCAGAGCCAGGTCCGGCTGTCGCTGGCCGACGCCCTGCGCGGGATCCTGTGCCAGCGGCTGGTGCCCAAGATCGGTGGTGGGCGGGTGGCGGCGATCGAGGCCTTCGTCATGACCCAGCGGCTGCACGAGTTCGTCGCCGACCCCGAGAAGACCGAGGACATCGAGGAGGCCATCGCCGACGGCGCCTACTACGGGATGCAGACGTTCGACCAGCACCTGCTGGAGCTGTACCGGACGAAGCAGATCACGATGCGCGACGCCATGGCCACCGCCACCAACCCGCACGACTTCAAGATCGCCGTCCGCGCCGCCGGTCTGGAGTCCTAGGCCCGGGTCGGTCCGGCGACCGGCTGTCTGTGTGACGGGCTCCGTGCGTACAGGGGCCTGCCGGCCGTCGGCCCGTACCCTGTCCCCATGAGCGCCCGCCCTGATCCGACGCTTCGTGACGCCCAGCTCCAGGCCCTTGGTGCGCTCATCGACTTCCCTCTGGCTGACGAGCTGGGGCGACGTTTCAGCGACGCCGGGCACGAGCTGTACCTGGTCGGCGGGACCGTCCGTGACGCCCTGCGCGGGGCGACGGAGATCTCGGACCTGGACTTCGCCACCTCGGCGATGCCCGATCAGACCGAGGCGCTGCTGAAGGGGTGGGCCGACCACGTCTGGCTGACCGGTGCCCGGTTCGGCACGATCAGCGCCGCCCGCGACGACGCCGTCATCGAGATCACCACCTTCCGCGCCGACGACTACAGCCCCGGGTCCCGTCACCCCGAGGTCCGCTTCGGCCATGACATCCAGACCGACCTGTCGCGTCGGGACTTCACGGTCAACGCCATCGCCGTCCAGCTGCCCGGCCGTCGGGTGGTGGACCCCTACGGCGGCTGGGAGGACCTGCGCGAGGGTGTCCTGCGCACGCCCATCGACGCCCACACCAGCTTCTCCGACGACCCCCTGCGGATGATCCGCCTGGCGCGCTTCGCCGGCACCCTGGGGTTCGCGCCGGACGCCCAGGCCGTGGCGGCCGCCACCGAGATGGCAGAGCAGCTGGACACCATCTCCGCAGAGCGCATCCAGATCGAGCTGGACAAGCTGCTGGGCGGGGCGCACTTCGCCGTCGGGATGGACCTGCTGGTCGACACCGGGCTGGCCGAGCACTTCCTGCCCGAGGTCCCCGCCCTGCGCATGCAGCGGGACCCGGCCCACCACCACAAGGACGTGTACAGCCACACGCTGGCGGTGGTCGAGAGCTGCCCGCGCGAGGACGTGACGCTGCGCCTGGCCGCCCTGATGCACGACGTCGGCAAGCCGGCGACGCGTGAGTTCCACGGCGACGGGACCGTCAGCTTCCACCACCACGACGTCGTGGGTGCCCGGATCACGCGCCACCGGCTGCGTGAGCTCAAGTACTCACGCGAGACGATCCGTGACGTGTCCGAGCTGGTCAGGCTGCACCTGCGGTTCCACGGCTACTCCGAGGGCGAGTGGACCGACGGCGCCGTCCGGCGCTACGTGAACGACGCGGGCAGCCCCGAGCAGCTGCGGCGCCTGAACCTGCTGACGCGGGCCGACGTCACGACGAAGAACGCCGCGCGCCGGCGTCGCTTCGCCAGGGCCATGGACCACCTCGAGCAGCGGATCGAGGCGCTGAAGGAGGAGGAGGAGCTGCAGGCCATCCGGCCCGCGGTCGACGGCACGCAGATCATGGCCTACCTGGGTCTGCCGCCGGGCCCGCGCCTGGGCGAGATCTGGGCATGGCTGAAGGACAAGGCCATCGAGCTGGGTCCGATGTCCGAGGACAAGGGCTACGCACTGCTGGACGAGTGGGCTGCCGACAACGGCGTCGAGGTCGTCGGCGAGCGGGTGCCTCCGAAGCCCAAGAAGCAGAAGGACTGACCCGTCGTGGGCTTCACCGACCGCAACGGGGAGCCTGTCGACGTCCCCGAGCCACCCGTGGGCGGCTCCGTCTACGCCGACATCGGCGACTTCCAGGGCCGGGAGTACCACCGCAACGCCTTCGCCAAGGGCACGGCGCAGGAGGCGGGGGTCCTGGCCCAGGTCCTTGACCTGGCCCCCGGTGAGGTGGTGCTGGACGTGGGCTGCGGGAACGGGCGGCATGTCCAGGCGTTCCGCGGGATGGGTCACCGCGCCGTCGGTCTGGACCTGTCCCCGGCCGTGCTCGCTGGGGGTGCCGAAGGCCTTGTCGCCGGCCGTGCCCAGCAGCTGCCGTTCGCCACGGGCTCGATCGATGCCGTCATCTCGGTGTGCCAGGGCGGCTTCGGCATCACCCCGCTGCAGGACGAGCTGGCGGTATCCGAATGGTCCCGCGTGCTCCGAACGGGCGGGAGAGTGGCTCTCACGGCGTTTTCCCTGGTCTTCGCCTCGCGGTTCATGGTCGACGGCGAGTCGATCGAGGTCGAACGTGGGCTGCACCACCATCTGGCCGACGTGCGTGGGCCCGGCGGCGCACGTCGCTCGTTCGACCTCTGGACGGCCGCGTACAGCGTCCCCCACCTGGTCCATCTGCTCCGTCACCATGGTCTTGAGGTCATCGGGACGGCCGGCGTCGAGCCCGGGGCCTATCAGTGCGACCGACCCCCGTCGGTGAGCGACCCAGAGGTCCTGATCTGGGCGAAACGTCGCTGACCTGCGAAAACACATGACCGTCGTTCAAGGTTGACGGTGCTGATGGAAGGAAAACCCAGGGATGGGAGAACCTTCCAGGGATCGTGGTCGCTCCGGGGGAGGTCGAGGGCGTCCGGGCGAGGGTCGAGGTCATTGAAACGTGCCTGACCTGCGGAACCACACGACTGGTGTTCGAGGTCCAGGCAGGTCGAGGGTTGGCCGTTCTTGCCCGTAGGCCGGGTCAGCTGTCCCGGTCGTCCCTTCGCTCGGGGCCGGGCACCAC
>JBFKGB010000082.1:0-10877 GCA_041633535.1 Euzebya sp.
GCCGACGGCGCGCCGCTGGACGTCGACGGCATCTTCGGCAGCGACTCCGACCGGGCCGCACGCATGTTCCAGGAGGAGAAGGGGCTGGGTGCCGACGGCATCGTGGGTCCCGCGACCTGGGACGCTGCCTTCGGCGGCTGAATCGCACCCAGCGCCGGGGTCGGTCAGGTCTGGCCGGCCCCGGTGTGCGCCCCCGCCAGGACCAGGCCGCTGACGGCGGTCCGTCCTGCCTCCTCCGCGGCCTTCATGGCCGACCAGACCAGCTCGTCGACCGCCATGAGGCCGGTCAGCTCGCACACGCCGACGCTGACCGTGACCGGCTGGCGCGACAGCGGCGTCGCCGACGGCGCCGACCGGACGGCCTCCTGCAGCCGTCGGATCGGCAGCAGGGCCGCCTGGGGGGTCGTGGCCGTCATCGCCAGGACGAGCTGGCCCTCCGAGAGCCGACCCACCAGGTCGGTGGTGCGCAGACCGTCGATGACCAGGCCGGCGACCTGGGCGTGCACGCAGTCCATGCCGGCCTGTCCGATGCGGTCGAGCAGCCCATCCGCATCGTCGATCGTCACGACCGCGACGGTCAGCGGGCGGTGGAAGCGCACCGCATCGGCGATCATGCGGTCGATGTCCTCCAGCAACCGCTCACCTGACACCAGACCCGTCAGCGGGTCACGCAGCGCGGCCGCACCGGCGATGCGTGAGGCCTGGGCGTCCGCCATCAGCCGAGCGACGCGATGACGTTCGACCGCGAGGTGCAGCGTCAGCGGCAGGGTGCGGCGGTCCAGGTCGTCCAGGTCCAGCGTGCTCTGGATGCCGACGTCCTGGGGGTCCAGGGGCACGGTGGCCCCGTCTGTGCTGCGCAGCACCAGCAGGGCGCAGTCGGCGGCGGACCGGCGCAGCCGCGCGAGGGCGCGCGCAGCCCCCTCGGAGCCGTCGACGACGACGGCGTCGTACCGGCAGCGGCGCACGGCGGCCATGGCCTCCTGCAGGTCGGCCACGTCATCCACGACGCAGCCCTCCTCGGGCAGCAGCGACCGGAACCGCACCGACGCGGCATGCTGGCCGTCGATGACCAGCAGCCGCAGTGGCCTGTCCGGCATGCTGCTGCACCTCCAGGGGTCCCGACGATGATCCAGACTGAGCGTCACCGCCACGACACGCCTCGTCCATCCTCAGTCGTGATGGTTTCTGCCGGCCCAGAGGTGCTACGCCTCCCGCCCCGCCCGCATGAGCCGTTGGGACTACGAGGAGGTGGTCAGCCGGCATGCGCGTGATCGCGACGGCAGGCCACGTCGACCACGGCAAGTCCACCCTGGTCGCCGCCCTCACCGGGCAGGATCCCGACCGTCTGGAGGAGGAGAAGCGGCGGGGGGTCACCATCGACCTGGGGTTCGCCTGGACCGCGCTGCCCGGTGAGGGCGGGCACACGATCGCCTTCGTCGACCTGCCCGGCCACGAGCGGTTCGTCCCGAACATGCTGGCCGGCGCCGGTCCGGTCAGCACCGCGCTGTTCGTCGTGGCCGCGGACGAGGGCTGGATGCCGCAGTCCGCAGAGCACCTGCAGATCCTGCAGCTCCTGGACGTCCGCCACGGGGTCGTCGCCCTGACCCGCACCGACCTGGTGGACGCCGAGACGGCCGCGATCGCTGCCGAGCTGGTGGCCGAGGAGCTGGCCGGCAGCGGTCTGGCCGACGCCCCGGTCGTGCCGGTGTCGGCCGTCACCGGTCAGGGGCTGCAGGCGCTCCGCGAGGCACTGGCCCGCATGGTCACCACCGCCCCGAGGGCCCGGGACGTCGACCGCCCCCGCCTGTGGGTGGACCGGGCCTTCAGCGTCCGCGGTGCCGGCACGGTCGTCACGGGGACGCTCGCCGGCGGCCAGGTGGCCATCGGCGACACGCTGCACAGCTGGCCCGGCCGACAGACCCTGCGCGTGCGCGGGCTGCAGGCCCTCGAGCAGCCCGTCGAGCGTGCCGAGCCGGGCTGGCGGGTCGCCCTCAACGTCGTGGGCGCCGACGTGGCGGACCTGCCCCGCGGGACCATGCTGGGCCGTGACGGTCAGTGGATCCGGACCACCGAGGTGGACGCGTGGTGCACGCCCTCGCCCGGCCGTGAGGTGGCGCGCAGAGGGGCATGGAAGCTGCACGTCGGCAGCGCCGCCGTCCCGGTGACCGTCGCTCCCACCGCGGGTGTGGACCTGCGGGCGCCCGGCCCGGTGCGCATCACGCTGGACAGCCCCCTGGCGCTCGCCGCCGGCGACCGCTTCGTGCTGCGCGAGGCCGGGCGGGGCGGCACGGCGGGCGGTGGTCGCGTGCTGGACCCCCTGCCCGGACCGCGCCCGCGCGGGACGACGCAGCGACGCGAGGCCGTCAAGACCCTGACGGCCGTCGCCGACGCCCAGGGCCCTGCGGCGGTGCTGCACGCGCTGGTGACCGCCCGCGGCCAGCTGCCCGCCGACCGGGCGATGGCGATGGCCGATGCGGGGGACCCCGATCTGGCGGCGGCTGCCGGGGGGACCGATCCGGCTGAAGCCGATGTCGCGCCCCTGCGCCGGCTCGGCGGCCTGCTCATGGCCGAGGGCCAGTGGTCGGTGCTCAGCGGGCTGGCCGTCACGGCCGTGGTCAGCACCCATCAGCGGCGCCCGGCGCTGGCCGTCGTGGACCGGTCGGAGGCCAGGCGGCTGCTGGCCACGACCGACGTCGGCCCCGAGGTGGTCGAGGCGGTCATCGACGCGGTGGTGGCGGAGGGGCGGCTGGAGGTCGTCCCCGGCGGTCTGCGTGTCCCCGGCCACCAGCCGCGGCTGACGGTGGCGCAGCAGTCCGCCCGCACTGCCCTCCTGCAGGCCCTGGACACCGCCGGGGTCCAGGCCGGCGCGCTGGCCGACATGACGGGGACGCACGACGTCGACGAGGACCTGCTGGCCGCGCTGGTGGCGGCCGACGAGATCGTCCTGGTCGACGACGACAGCCGCGCGCTCAGCCGGCGGACGGTGCAGTCCGCCACCGCCGTGCTGCGGGCGCTGGGTCCGTTCACCCCCGCCCAGGCCAGGGATGCCCTCGACACCAGCAGGCGCTACGTCCTGCCGTTGCTGGAGGCCCTCGACCGGCGTGGGGTCACCCGCCGCGAGGGCGACGTCCGTCAGGTGGTCTGACGCTCAGTCCAGCTGGGCGATCGCCTCGACCTCGACCCCGACGTCCAGCGGCAGGACCGCGACGCCGACCGCCGACCGGGCGTGGGTGCCGACCTCGGGGCCCAGCACCTCACCGAGCAGGTCCGAGGCGCCGTTGGCCACCAGGTGCTGGCTGTGGAACTCGGGGGTCGAGGCCACGAAGACGGTGATCTTCACCAGCCTGGTGATGCGCGACAGCTCGCCCGCCGCAGCCTTCAGCTGGGCCAGGACGTTGATGGCGCACTGCCGGGCGGCCGCCTGACCGTCCTCGAGGGTCAGCTCGGCCCCCAGCCGTCCCGTGGACACGGGCACGCCGTCCTTCACCGGGATCTGCCCCGCGGTCATCACCAGCTGCCCGGTCTGCACGAAGGGCACGTAGCTGGCGGCCGGCGGCGGCGCCTCCGGCAGGACGATCCCCAGGGACTCCAGCCGTTGCTCGGGCGTCACGCGTCAGCCCTTGGGGCGCTTGAAGTACGCCACCGGGCTGGCCGGGTTGGTCGCCACGACGGTGACGAGCTCCCACCCGTCGTCGCCGAAGTTGTTGAGGATCTCCTGGAGCGCGTGGTCCAAGAGCGGTGCCGTGAAATACTCCCACTTCTGCATGTGGGCCACGCTACCGCGTCAGGCGGGGCCGAACCCGCCTCAGGCGGGGATCTTCGTCTTCCCCAGCAGCATCTGCTTCCGCTCGCCCTCTGCATAGCCGCCCCAGACGCCGTGCGGCTCCTTCGTCGTCAGCGCCCAGTCCAGGCACTCCGAGCGGACGGGGCATTCGTGGCAGATCGCCTTCGCACGCTTCTCACGCGCCTCGCGTTCGGGCTTGTGCTCGAACTGGGCCGGAGGGAAGAAGATCGTGGAGTCGACGGATCGACACAGACCGTGGGTCTGCCACGAGGTCGAGGGGGCTGCTGCGAGCAACGGCAGGGTGGCCATCAGGATGGGGCTCCGTGCGGTGGAGGAAGGGCTTTCCGGGGACGTGCGCCGTGGAGCCTATGCGCGGTGGCCGCACTATGGAAGGGCCAATCTGAACCAGTCACGACGGACCATCCCGGCATGGTCACGACACACCAGGGACACCTCCGTCACGAGGGAGGGTCAGCCGGACCCGTCGGATCCGCCGCCGAGGCGGTCACCGAATGCGGCCCGGAACGGTCCGAGCAGCTCGATCGGGAACGGCAGGACCAGCGTGGAGTTCTTCTCGGCCGCCACCTCGGTGACGGTCTGCAGGACCCGCAGCTGGTAGGCGACGGGGTTGACGGAGATGATCGCCGCGGCGTCCGACAGCTTCTGGGCCGCCTGGAACTCGCCCTCGGCGGAGATGATCTTGGCCCGCCGGTCCCGCTCGGCCTCGGCCTGACGGGCGATCGCCCGCTGCATCTCCGGCGGCAGGGTGACGTCCTTGATCTCGACCAGGGTCACCTTGACGCCCCAGGGCTCGGTCAGCTCGTCGACGATGCGCTGGATCTCGGAGTTCAGCCGGTCCCGCTCGCTGAGCAGCTCGTCCAGCTCGGCGGTGCCGCAGACCGACCGCAGGGTCGTCTGGGCGACCTGGCTGGTGGCGAACAGGTAGTTCTGGATGTTGATGACGGCCCGGATCGGCTCGACGACGTTGAAGTAGGCGACGGCGTCGACGCGGACCGTCACGTTGTCCCGGGTGATGATCTCCTGCGACGGCACGTTGACCGTGACCGTCTGCAGGTTGACCTTCACCATCTTGTCCACGATCGGGATGATGAAGAACAGCCCCGGCCCCTTCGCGCCGGAGATCACGCGGCCCAGCCGGAAGATCACGCCACGCTCGTACTCCTGCACGATCTTCACGGACTGGACCAGGAAGATCAGACCCACCGCGGCGAGCAGGACGAAGAAGGTAGCGAGAGCTTCCACGGAAGGGTCTCCAGGGTCAGAAGACGGGCGTCCGCGTCAGCCTAGGCGATGCTGGCGCTGCCAGGGCGCCACAGCCGGGACAGCTCAGCCAGGGCGGCTCATCCAGGCGGCTCAGCCCGGGCAGGGCGCGACGGCGATCTGGCCACCGTCGACCTCGGCGCTGTTGCCGCGCACGTCGGTCGCCTCGACGACCATCGTCACGTTGCCGGCGGTGTCGAAGGGCCCGACGACACCGACGAACCGTCCGGGCCGCTGGGGATCGGGGTCCAGGCGGAAGCGGATGCTGGTGTCACGACCGGCAGGCCTGGCCGCGACGACGACCTCCTGCAGCGGGCTCTCGTCGGCGACGGTCACCGCGACCTCGGTGGAGTCCAGCCCGCAGCCGCGCGCCAGCAGGGTGCGGGACCCGACCTGGATGTCCTGCATCACCGGGTCGCGCTCGCTGGCGCCCAGGACGTCGACGGTCACGCTACCGGGGGCACCCCCGTCCCAGGCGATGGGCAGGCTGGTCGCGTAGTCACCCTCGGGCAGCGCCGAGGCCATCGTCACCATCACCTCGGCGACCTCGCCGGCCCCGACGGTCCCCTCCGTCCTGCTGACGGTGAACCACTCGGGGACGTCGGCGATGCGGAAGTCCACGTCGGTGCCACCGGAGTTGGTCAGCCGCAGGGACGCGGCGTCGTCGGCGGACAGCTCGACCGGCGTGGCGGGGACGCTCAGCACCCCGGGCCGGGCCGGGGACTCCTCGGCCTGCGGCTGGACCGACGACGGCGCGGTCGTGGTCGCCTGGAACGCCGTCGCGGGCGCCACGGACCCGGCAGCGACGGGCACCTCGCCTGCCGCGACCGCCGACGGGCCCTCGGTGATGGACGGCGGGGTCGCCAGCGAGACCACGTCCTCGGCGGCCGTCGGCCCGGTGTCCGCCACCATGCGGAACAGGCCGGCGGCGACGACCAGGGCCACGGCCGTGCCCAGGCCGATGGCCAGCGGCCGCGGGATCCGCCGTCCTCGCCTGACCGGGGGCAGCGGTCCGGACGCGTCCGCGGGGGTCGTCAGCGGCCCCGACCCGGACAGCGAGTCAGCCGGGATCGGCCCGGACAGCGCATCGGTCGGGATCGGCCCGGACAGCCCGTCGACGGGGATCGGCCCGGACAGCCCGTCGACCACCGGCTGCTCCGCGTCCGGCAGGGCCACGACCGGTGGTGCCGTGGCCACGCCCGGCGGGATGGTCGCGTCGTCCGCTGTGAGGCCCCCCAGCTCGCCGGATGCCGGCGGGATGGTGGGGTCGGTCAGCGGACCGCTGGCCAGGGATGCCGATGACGTCCCCGCACCCAGGCTGCCCGTCAACCGCAGCCGGTCCTCGACAGCCTCTCGCAGCGACGGGGGTGCCGGCGACGGCGGGACCTGCCGCAGCAGGTCCAGGGGGGAGGGCACCGATGCGGCCAGCACCTCCAGCTCCTCGGCCAGCTCCGTCGCCCGGCGGCGGACCAGCGGCGAGAAGGTCCCGTCCCAGTCCTGACGCAGCTGCGCCAGCTCCCGGCCGCCACCCTCCAGTCCGGCGGCCAGCACCACCAGCGCGGTGGCCTGGGCGTGCACGCGCTCGAGCGTCGCGGGCAGCAGGACGTCGACGGCGTCCTCGCTGAGCCCCATGGCCTCGCCCAGCGCACCGCCCTCCAGCCCGTGCCGCAGGTGCAGCGTCAGCAGCGCGAGGTCCCGCTCGCTGAAGGCAGCGGTGGCCTCGTACACCAGGTTGGCCAGGTCAGCAGCCGTGTGGGTCGGTGGCAGCGGGTCCAGGGTGATGACCCGGTCCTCGGCCGGGGCCCGACCGCGCAGCCCCAGCAGGGCGAAGGTCTCGTCGCGGGCGCGGGCGTACAGCCAGCTGCGCAGCTGCGGCGCGGTCGAGAAGGGCGTCGGGCTGTTGGCCGTCATCACGATCACGTCGCGGGTGATCTCCGCCGCCAGGCCGCGGTCGCGCGTCAGGAACAGCACGAAGTCGTGCACGCGGTCGGCGAACCGGTCGTACAGCTGCATGCCGGAGCCAGCCGTCGACCCGTTCATGAGGGTCAGCAGCTCGCTCGTGTCGCTGGAGGGCTGGTGTGGGGGCACGTCGTCAGACGGGGCCGAGGAGGGTCCTCAGCCGCCGACAGCAGCCTCGTCCTCGAGAGGCGTCACGTCCAGTGTGAGCTTGTCGTTCAGCCCCAGGACCCGGACCTTGGTGCCCGTGCGGATCTTGCCGCCGCCCTCGGGGGCGCGGGCCCGCCACAGGGCACCACCGACGAAGACGTGACCCTCGGGGCTCAGCACCGAGCGCACGATCCCGATCTTGCCCTCGACCGCTGCCGCGCCCAGCAGCGCCTGGTTGCCCTGCGCACGCAGCACGGTGGTCATCATGAACACGAAGAAGGCGGACGCGCTGAGCGTGCCGACGACCATCAACCAGCCGGGCGGGGTCAGCTCGTCGACGGTCCACATGCGGAAGGACCCCACGCCCAGCAGGACCGTGCCCAACGCGCTGGGCCAGCTGAGCCCGGCGATGGCCAGGTCGTAGGCCAGCAGCAGCATGCCGACGACGGCGACCGCCATCCACAGCGCCGACACGGGCAGGGGGAACAGCGAGTACACGCCCAGGCCGAGCACGCCGATGGCCGAGAAGCCCGCGACGCCGAAGCCGGGCTGGAAGATCTCGAAGAACAGGGTCAGCGCACCCGCCAGAAGCAGCAGGTAGGCCAGGGTGGGGGTCGCGGCGGTGTGCAGGATGCGGACCAGCAGGTTGGTGTTGACGAAGCGGACGTTCGCCGTCACCGGGTCGATGTCCAGCGTGACCTCGCCGGCGGCGGTGGTGACCTCCAGGTCCACCAGGCGCGAGAGGACGCCCTGCAGGCTGGAGGCGACGATGTCGGCGATCCCCTCCTCGGCCAGCACGGTCTCGTCCGCGGTCCGCACCTGGGACAGGTCGGCACGGTCGGGCAGATCGGCGTCCTGCGACAGCGCGGTGCCGGCCTCGCCGTCGGGCACGGCGACGACGGCGGCGCCACGTGCCGCCTGGGCCAGGAAGGTCGCGTCCCGGCTGTCATCGGCCGTGGCGACCAGCAGGTCGGCGACCTCATCGGCGGTCAGCGCGTCGGGGTCCCCCAGGTCCTGTGGGGTTGCCACACCGAAGGTCGTGACGGGTGCCAGCGCCAGGACGTCGGCCGCCATGGCCACACGCACCCCGGCACCGAAGGCCCGCGCCCCGGGGGTCCCGACGTAGACCACGACCGGGATCTCGGAGTCCTCGATCGCCTGCACCAGCGCGTCGATGTCACCACCCAGGGCACCGGGGGTGTCGAGGCGGATGACGAACGCCACCGCCTCACCCTCGTTGGCACGCTCGATGGCGCCGATGACGAAGTCGACCAGCGGCGCGTCGAGGACACCGACGGCCTCGACGACGTCGACCGTGGTCTGCGCGATCGCCGACTGGTCGTCCTGCGTCGGCGTGGCTTCGGACTGGGCAGCGACAGGCCCTGCGATCCCGGCGAGGAGCCCGAGACAAAGCAGAAGCCCACCTAGGAGGCGGTGAATGGGCATCCCACTGAGTGTAGGCGGCCCGCGTGAGGTGGCAGCCCGGGTCACCGCCTGACGGCGACCACGGGTGCGGTGGGCCCCTGATCGGGTATCACTTGTCCGGTGGAACTGACCGACGTCCTGGACAAGCGGCTGCTCCTCGTCTCCGGCAAGGGCGGCGTGGGCAAGTCGACGATGGCCGCTGCGCTGGCCCTGGCCGGGTCGCGTGCGGGGCGCCGGACCTGCCTGGTCGAGGTCGAGGGACGCCAGACCTTCTCCTCGATCTTCGAGACCGCACCGTGGGACTTCGAGGAGCGGGAGTTCAGGCCCGGCCTGTTCGGCGTGTCCATCGACCCTGAGGCCTCCCTGACGGAGTACCTCTCGATGTTCTACGGGGCCCAGCGGATCACGCGGCTGGTCGCGAAGACGCCGGCGGTGGAGTTCGCGACCCAGGCCGCACCGGGCATCAAGGACGTGCTGCTGATCGGCAAGGTCAAGGAGATGGAGCGGCGGCGGGACCCCGACGGTCGCTTCACCTACGACCTGGTCATCGTCGACGCGCCACCGACCGGACGGATCGTCAACTTCCTGGCCGCCCCCGACGCCACGACCGAGCTGGTCAACGTGGGGCCCGTCCGGCAGCAGGCGCAGACCGTCATCGACATGCTGACCGACGCCGACCGGACCGCCCTGCTGCTGACCACACTGCTCGAGGAGATGCCCGTCAGCGAGACCGTCGAGAGCATCGCGGCGCTGCGGGACCTCGGCGTCCCCCTCGGCCCGGTGCTGGTCAACCGCGTCGCCGTCCCCGCGATGGACCCGGCCGCGCTGAAGGCCAGCGAGACCATCGACGCCGCCGACGTGGCCGGCGTCCTGCAGGGGCTGGACCCCGCGCTGGCCGAGGAGCTGCTGGGCATGGGTGCGATCCACCGGTCCCGTCTGGACCTGCAGTCCCGCATGCGGGAACGGCTGGCCGAGGAGGCCGACCTGCCGAGCGTCGAGCTGCCCTTCGTCGCCGACGCCGTCACCGCCCAGGACGTCGTGACCGCCCTGGCCGACACGCTCGGGGAGCAGCTGGACGATGCCTGAGACCATGACCGACACCACCGGGGGTCTCGACGACGTCGTCGCGAACCGCCACATCATCGTCTGCACCGGGTCCGGCGGGGTCGGCAAGACGACGACCGCGGCGACCCTGGCCATGGCGGCCGCACGCCGCGGTCGGCGCACCATCGTCGTCACGATCGACCCGGCCCGCCGGCTGGCGCAGTCCATGGGGCTCGAGCAGCTGGACAACACCCCCCGGGCCGTCGTCGGCGTCGACAACCTGGACGCGATGATGCTGGACATGAAGCGGACCTTCGACGAGGTCATCGAGCGCCACGCCGACGACCCGGCCCGCGCCGAGCGGATCAAGTCCAACCGCTTCTACCAGCAGATCAGCGACACCCTGGCCGGTACGCAGGAGTACATGGCCATGGAGAAGCTGTTCGACCTGCACAACACCGGCCACTACGACTGCATCGTCGTGGACACCCCTCCCACGCGCAACGCCCTGGACTTCCTCGACGCCCCCAGGCGCCTGACCGACTTCCTGGACGGCAAGTTCCTGAAGATGTTCCTGTCGCCCGGGCTGTCGGCCACCAAGGCGATCGGCAAGGTCGCCGCCTTCGGGACGGGCCTGTTCATGAAGGCCGCGGGCCGGATCACCGGCGCGGGGGTGCTGGACGACCTGGCGGAGTTCTTCCAGTCCTTCGACGGCATGTACGAGGGGTTCAAGCAGCGGTCGCAGGCCGTGTACAAGCTGCTCAGCAGCGGGGACGCGGCGTTCGTGGTCGTCGCCTCGCCCGATCCCGGTGCGCTGCGCGAGGCCCGCTTCTTCGTCCAGCGACTGGCCAAGGACGGGATGCCGCTGGCAGGCCTGGTCATCAACCGGGTGGCCATGCCGATCAGCGACGGCCTGGCCGCGCGGCTGGCCGAGCTGTCCCCCGACGCCAGCAGGTCGCTGTCCACCGGCGAGGACACCGAGCGCGTCGTCGCCGGGCTGGTCGACCTGGCCCGTCGGCAGCAGGACACGCGGGCCCGCCAGCGGCGTGCGATCTCCGCCGGCCTGCACGGCGTGGACGTCGCGACCCGCATCGAGGTCCCGCTGATGGCGACCGACGTGCACGACCTGGCCGGGCTCGACTCCATCGCCGCCCACCTGGTCTCCGCGGTCTGACGGGGCGGCCCCCGCCCCGCCCCGCCCCTCCCCCTTCGTCAGCGCTCGCGTCCCCCTCCGCCC
>JBFKGB010000083.1:0-10862 GCA_041633535.1 Euzebya sp.
GGACACGATCCGTCCGGCACGGCTGATGTCGGTGCCGGCCAGGCCATGGGGGTAGCCGGTCCCGTCCCACCGCTCGTGGTGGTGGCCGATCGCGTCGTACCACTCACCCAGCCACGGTCGCAGCGGCTCGCAGATCCGTGCCCCGTGCCCGGGGTGGGACCGCAGCTCCTCCCACTCTGCGTCGTCGGGCTTCCCGTTCTTGTTGAGGGTCGCCGTCGAGACCTCCAGCTTGCCGATGTCGTGGACGAGGGAGGCCCAGGTCAGCCGGTCCCGGTCCTCCTGGGGCAGGCCGAGCTCCTCGGCCAGCATCGTGGTGAACAGGTGGGTCCGCTCGGAGTGGCCGCGCGTACGGCTGTCGTGGTCGGTCAGCGCGCTGACCAGGACCAGGATCTCCTCGGCCGCCTGGATGGGCGTACCCGTGACCCCGTGCTCGCGAGCGTGGCGGACGCGGGCGTCCAGGTTGGTCACGCCCGCCGACCGCCTGGCGATCTGGAACCGGGAGGGGGCCTGGTCGGGGAAGGCCATCGTCATGCGCAGCAGCGCGGCCAGCGGCAGCAGCCGGCGTGCGAGGTTGTCGGCCACCACCAGCGCCGCGGTCGAGACGACCAGCACCACGACCCAGCGGGCCAGCACGGCGACCAGGGTCGGCCCGAAGCTGGGCATCACCCGGTCCACTGCCACCCCGGTCAGCACCGACACGAGGACCGGCGTGCAGATGACGACGGCCTTCAGCGCCGCCGACGCGACGACGCGACCTTCCCATCTGTCCTGACGACCAGCCAACCGCGACCCCTCCCGGGGATCCATCGGCCGACCGGCACGGGGTCTTGAGGGCTTCCTGACAGATGTTCAGCGAGGGACCGTCAGCAGCTCACACGGGTGGCCAGGGGTACCAGCGCTCGTCGGGGTGGATGTCGGGCATCGCGGTCATCCCGGCCACCTGCTCGGCACGGGCCGCCAGCAGCCGGACCTCCGAGACGGTCAGCAGCTCGTGCAGCCGCTCGGCGAAGGGCTCGTCCTGCTCGACGCAGCGCTGCAGCCGCCGCAGGTCGGCCTTCCACCCCTCGTCGAAGGGCACGTGGGGCAGGTCCCACACGACGGTCCGCAGCTTCGGCTCGACGTTGAAGGTCAGCCCGTTGTCGATGCCGTACAGCCGCCCGTCGACCGTGCTGCGCAGCACATGGCCGCCCTTGCGGTCGGCGTTGTTGGTGACCATGTCGAACATCGCGATGCGCGCCAGCGCCGCCTCGACCGCAGGGTCCGGCTGCGCCCCCTCCACCATGGTGAAGTAGTGCTCGCCGGGGTCGTGGGGGACGAACAGCTGCAGCGAGCCGGGCCCCTTCGGCCCGTCACGCAGGACGGTGGGTGGCACGACCCCCCAGCCCAGGAACTCGCTGACCTCGTAGGCCGCGACCTCGCGCAGGTACAGCTCGCCGGGGAAGTCCCACAGCGGCCGTTCGTGCTGGCCGGGCTTGTAGATGGCGAAGCGGTCCTCGGCGGGTGGTCCCAGCCGGCACAGCATGGTGCCGTTGCTGGCCGAGCTGATGAAGCCCACGAGCTGCAGGTCGGCCTGGGTCAGCAGCCGCACACCCTCGGCGTGGGACGACGCGAAGGCGACCGTCCGGGGTTCGAAGGCCTCTGCAGCCACCTGTCAGATCCGCTTGGGGCCGGAGCCGTTGGTCAGCGGACAGCCCATGCACCCCGACAGGGGGTCGCGGAGCCCCTCGCAGACCTGGCAGCGCTCACGGCCGCCGTTCTCCACGGCGAACGCGGCGAAGGCGGCCAGGCGGATCAGCTGCTCGCGGTCCATGACCAGCCGGGCGGTGGCGGGCTCGTCCTCGGCGTCGTCCGGCTCCTCGGCGCGGACCAGCTCGACCATCTCCAGGACGAACACCTCACCCTCCTCGTCGCTGCCCAGCGCCATGCCTCCCGCGCGCCACACCGGCTGGACGGGGCCGTGGAGCTCCTGCTCGGAGCTGACGTCGTCGGGCGTGACGGTGATGTCGACACGGGCCAGCAGCTCCTGGGCGAGCTCGGCGAGCGACCGCACCTGGGCCTTCTCGACGACGAACGCCACGTAGCGGCTGTTGCGCCGGGCCTGGATGTAGAAGGTCCGGTTCCCCGGCGGGCCGATGGAGGAGGCGGTGACCCAGTCGACGGGGTCGAGGTCGTAGGAGCTGCTCATGAGGCGTAGGGCACGTGGTTGAAGGAATGGAGGGTGGGTCGCGCGCCCTTGCCGGTGGACAGCACGGTCACCGAGGCGGGGTTGACCATCAGCCGCTGGAAGCTGTCCAGGTGCATGCCCAGGTAGAACGCGACGACGGCCTTGATGACGTCGGCGTGGCTGACGACGGCGACACGCTTGCCGTCGTGACGGCCGGCGATCTCCTCGAGCGCCGTCACGGCCCGCTCCTGCGCGGCCCTGATGGACTCGCCGTCGGGGAAGGTGACCAACGACGGCGTCTGCTGGATGACCGGCCACAGCTTGTGCTTGTACAGCGGCTTGAGGGGACGGTCGGTCCACCGGCCGTAGTCGACCTCGATCATCCCCTCCGCCGGACGGACCTTCAGCCGGTGGGGCTTGGCCACGATCTGGGCGGTCTCGGTCGTGCGCGGCAGCGGCGAGGCGTAGACGGCCTTCAGGTCGACGTCGGCCAGGTGGTCACGAGTGGCCTCGGCCTGGCCCCGGCCGGTGTCGGACAGCGGGGCCTGCGTACGGCCACCGAGCTTGGATCCGGTCGCTGCCGTCACGGCGTGGCGGAGGAGGTAGATGGTTGCAGACATTCCGCGTGGAGACTACCCGTGGCCGCAGCCGCCAATCGCCGTGCGGGCTGCGTGTCCAGCGTGGGTTGGGACTATCGTGAAGCCATGACCGACTTCAGAACCGAACGTGACTCGATGGGCGAGATGCAGGTCCCTGCAGACGCCTACTACGGAGCGCAGACGCAGCGCGCTGCCGAGAACTTCCCGATCTCCGGCCAGCCGATCCCGCCGGCGCTGATCAAGGCCCTGGGCCAGATCAAGGCGTCCGCAGCCGTGGTGAACCTGGCCAAGGGCGTCATCACCGCCGACCAGGCGCGGGCCATCGGCGAGGCCGCCCAGGAGGTCATCGACGGCACGCTGAACCGCCACTTCGTCGTCGACGTCTTCCAGACCGGGTCCGGGACCTCGTCGAACATGAACACCAACGAGGTCATCGCCAACCGGGCGACGGAGATCCTGGGTGGCGAGATGGGCTCGAAGCTGGTCCACCCCAACGACCACGTCAACGCCGGGCAGTCCTCCAACGACGTCTTCCCGACCGCGGTGCACGTCGCCGCCTACCAGGCGTGTGCCGACGACCTGCTGCCGGGCCTGCGCTACCTGCACGCCGCGCTGGCCGACAAGGCGACCGCGTTCGCCGACGTCGTGAAGTCCGGCCGGACCCACCTGATGGACGCCACGCCCGTCACCCTTGGCCAGGAGTTCGGCGGCTACGCCCGCCAGATCGAGCTGGGCATCGCCCGCGTCGAGTCGGCGATGGAGCGCGTCGCCGAGCTGCCGCTGGGCGGCACCGCCGTCGGCACCGGCCTGAACGCCCCGGAGGGCATGACGGAGGGCGTGATCGCGGACCTGCGTGAGCGCACCGGCCTGACCGCCCTGCGTGAGGCGACGGACCACTTCGAGGCGCAGGGCGCCCGCGACGCCCTCGTCGAGCTGTCGGGGGCCTTCAAGGTCATCGCGGCGTCGCTGACCAAGATCGCCAACGACCTGCGCTGGATGGGGTCGGGGCCCCGCACCGGGCTGGGCGAGATCCGGCTGCCCGAGATCCAGCCCGGGTCCAGCATCATGCCGGCCAAGGTCAACCCGGTGATCCCCGAGTCCGTCACCCAGGTCGCGGCCCAGGTCATCGGCAACGACGCCGCCGTCACCATCGGCGGGATGTCGGGCGCCTTCGAGCTGAACGTGTTCATCCCCATGATGGCCCGCAACGTCCTGGAGTCCATCACGCTGCTGGCCAACACCAGCCGCAACTTCGTGGACAAGTGCATCGCCGGGATCGAGGCCAACGAGGCCCGCAACACCGAGCTGGTCGAGAAGAACCTGTCGGCCGTCACCGCACTGGTCCCGGCGATCGGCTACGACCTGTCCGCCGAGATGGCCAAGACCGCGCTGAAGGAGGACCGTCCCCTCCGCGAGGTCGTGAAGGAGAAGTCGGGTCTGTCGGCCGAGGAGGTCGACCGCATCCTCGACATGAAGAAGATGACCGAGGGCGGCGTCCTGTAGCCCGACCTGGGACCCCCGCCGTCAGGCGACGGCGGGGGTGTCGACCAGCGCGGGGGTCAGCAGGGCCTTCAGCTCCTCCACCGACGGCAGGTCGCCGCTGACGAAGAAGGCGTCCCGCACCTCTGGCCCGAGGGTCGCCACCTGGGCACCCAGCAGCTCGGTGCCGATGTCGGAGAGGATCCGTGTGACGCGGAACAGCAGCCCGGGGCTGTCGGGGCCGCGCACCTCCACCCGCGTGTCGGGCCCGGACGGCGAGGTGGTGATGCGGATGCCGACGGGCTGGGCCAGGACGGGCGGTCTGACGTCACGGGCGCGCTCGCGACGCTCGACGGCGGCCGCGACGTCCAGCTCGCCGCGGTAGGCGGCGCCCAGGTCTGCCACGACGTCGTCCCACACGACCTCGCCCGGCGGATCGACGACGAACCAGTCCAGCGCGGTGCCGTCCTCGTGGGTGAACACCCGCGCCTCCAGGACGTCGACGCGGTGCGTGGCCAGGACGCCGACGACGTCGGAGAACAGCCGGTGCCGGTCCGCGGCCACGATCGACAGGACCTGGGTCGACCCGACGGGACCCGGCCGCACGTCGGCGTCGAGGCCGTCACGGTGGTGCTGCAGCAGGCGGGCGTGGGCGGCGAGCTGCTCGGGACCGGCGTTGCGCAGGTAGCGCTTCGGCAGGCCGTCGATGGCGTGTCGCAGGTGCGTCTCGTCGCCGTCGAAGTCGGCGGCGGCCGCCCGCACGACCACCTCTGGCGTACGTGGACGCGACAGGACGCCGATCTCGCCCTCCAGCACCCCGCGGACCCGGTCGTACAGCCGGGTGACCAGCAGGTCCTTCCAGTCCGACCAGGCGGCCTTCCCGGTCGCGCGCGAGTCGGCGAACCCCAGCAGGAACAGGCCGTCCAGCAGCTCGGTGTCACCCACGGCGACGGCGACGCGCTCGACCTCGTCGGGGTCGTCGATGTCCCGCTGCGTCGCCACGTCAGGCAGCAGCAGGTGCAGGCGGATCAGCCGTGCGATCCGGTCCGCACGACCGCCCGAGAAGCCCATGTGCAACGTCCACTCCCGGCCGATGGTCTCGCCGGACACGCTGTGGTCACCCGGCCAGGCCTTGCCGACGTCGTGCAGCCAGGTCCCCAGGACCAGGCTGTCGGGGTCCTCCATGCCGACGAAGACCTCGCGATGGCGCGGGTCCAGGCGGCCCTGGATGATCTCGGCCAGCCACGTCGAGGCGTGCAGCAGGTGCGTGTCGAGGTCGTAGGTGTGCAGGGGGTTGCGCTGCGGACGCCCACGGACGCGCTCCCACTCCGGCAGGTGGGCGTCCATCAGTCCCAGGTAGTCCGCGTCCTTCATGGCCGCGGCGCCCTCGGGGCCGGTCCGCAGCATGTCCAGCAGGGCTGCCCGTGAACGGTCGTCCCACGGCAGGTCGCCGTGCGCCTCGACCTCGCGCCGCAGACGCATCGCGCTGCGCCGTCCCAGCACGGTGCCGTGGTGGGCGGCAGCGGCGACCGCACGAAGGCCCAGGGAGGGGTCCCCGGCGATGGTGACGGTGTCGTCGACCTCGACCAACCCGTCGACCAGGACGAGGTCCTCGGCGATCTGGCGGGGCACGGGACGCTTGCGACGCCGACCGCGTGTCGCGTCGGCCAGCAGGACCGGCCACGTCCGGGCGTGCAGGTGGGCGATGGTGCGGGTGGCCAGCCCGACCGCCCGCAGCAGCTCGTCGCCGTCCGCCATGCCCAGCCGTTCGGCGACCTCGTCCTGCAGGTCCAGCCGCAGCGTGTTGCGGACCCCCTTGCCACCGACCATGTGCAGCGCACAGCGTGCAGCCACCAGGGTCTCGCCGGCCGCCGCGATCTCGGCGCGGTCGTCGGCACCCAGGTAGCGGGCGCCGACCAGCGCGTCCAGGCCCGCCTCGCCCAGCAGGATCGCGCCCGCCCAGCGCAGCGAGTGGAGGTCCCGCAGGCCGCCGTTGCCGTCCTTCAGGTCGGGCTCCAGCGCACCGGGGGTGCCGCCGTGTCGTCGGTGCCGGTCGGCGTCCGCGGCGACGATCTCCTCGGCGAACCTGCCGCCGCTGCGGCGCAGCCAGCGGGTCATGCGGGCGCTCAGGTCGTCGGCCAGCCCGCGGGACCCCGCGACCAGCCGACGTTCGGTCAGGGCCGTGGCCGTGTCGACCCGGTCGCCGGTGGACCGCACCGCCTCCTTCGCCGTCCGCACGGCGTGTCCGACGGACAGCCCGGCGTCCCACAGCGGGTAGCAGACGGCCTGGACGAGCCGCTCCAGGTCCACCGAGGACCAGCCGTCGTGCAGCAGCAGCAGGTCGACGTCGGACTGCGGGCAGACCGACCGCCGGGCGTAGGAGCCCAGCGCGATCAGCGCCACGCCCCCGGCCGAGCGGCCCGTGTCGGCCTCGAAGGCCGCGAGCCTGGCCTGCATGACGCTGTCGATCCTGGCCGTCCAGGCAAGCGTCCAGGCCCGGCCCGGGACCTCCTCGACGGTCGAGGCGTCGAGGAGGGCGTCGGCCTCAGCCGTCTGGGTCACGGGATCAGAGGGCGTCGGTGCCCTGCTCCCCCGTACGGATGCGGACCACGTCGTCCAGGGGCAGGACGGCGACCTTGCCGTCACCGATCTTGCCGGTCCGGGCCGACTTGACGATGGCGTCGATGACGCCGTCGACCTGGTCGTCCTCGACCATGACCTCGATGCGGCTCTTCGGCACGAAGTCCACCTGGTACTCCGCGCCGCGGTAGACCTCGGTGTGACCGCGCTGGCGGCCGAAGCCCCGCGCCTCCGACACCGTCAGACCAGCGACGCCGACCTCGCGAAGTGCTTCCTTGACGTCCTCGACCTTGAAGGGCTTGACGATCGCCATGACGAGCTTCATGCGGTTCTCCTTGGGGTGTGTTGGCGTCCCACAGCGTACGGAGGTCAGCGTTTCACCGTGGTGCGCAGGACGTTTCGGACCGGTTACGGACCGACGGATCAGCCCAGGAGGCCCCTGCGGAAGGCGTGTGCGACCAGCTCGGTGCGGTCGTGCACGGAGAACTTCTTGAACAGGTTCTCGAGGTGCTTCTGGGCCGTCCGGGCGCTGATGCCCAGCTCCTCGGCGATCTCGCGGTTGCCGTTGCCGTCCGCGACGAGCTCGAGGACCTGCTGCTCGCGCTTGGTGACGTCGGGCTGCCCCATGGGCATCCCACGCTGGGCGTCCTCCAGCAGCTTCGGCACGAACTCCTGCCCGATCACGGTCTCGCCCGCTGCCGCCGAGCGGATGCCGGCAGCCAGGTCGGCACCGGCGACGCTCTTCAGCAGGTAGCCGTCGGCACCGGCCCCGAGCGCCTCGCGCAGGTGCCGGGAGCTGTCATGGACGCTCAGCATCAGGATGGTGACGGTCGACCCGCCGGCACGCAGCTGGCGGGCGACGTCGACCCCCTCCTCCTCGCCGAGCCGGAGGTCCAGCAGCACGAGGTCGGGCTCGATGGTGGTGACCACCTGGACGGCGTCGGCCACCGTCCCCGCCTCGCCGACGACGTCGATGTCGTCGAACTGTGACAGCAGGCTGCGGAGCCCCTCGCGGACGAGCGAATGGTCGTCGACGATGACGACACCGATTTGGCCTGGCACGTGCGCTCCGCTTCCTCGTCGTTTGCTTCCCCTGCGAGAGGATATCCCCGCGTCACTCCGCAGGGATGGTCAGCAGGTAGTCATCGGCGTCGTCGTCCCACTCCATGGCGATCAGACCGCGGGTCCGGGCCGCCTTGCAGAACTGCAGGAAGCCGCCGAAGCCGAAGCGCTTCTCGGAGAAGTCCTGCTGGCGGGCACGGAGCTGGTCCTTCAGCCCCGACAGCGGGGTCGGGGCCGTCTCGGCCACGACCGTGCTGAGCAGCTCGAAGGCGTCCTCCTCGGTCTTGGAGGTCTCGGGGAACCCGACCTCGGGGTCGCCCTTGGCGGCACCGGCGGTCAGCTCGACGACCCCCTTGGACTCCAGGTCGCGGAGCAGCTCGCCGAAGGCGCGGAAGCCGTGCTCGGCCTCGCTGAAGGTGGGGTCCTTGCGGAGCATGGCCCGCTTCAGGCCCGATGCCAGCACCACGCCGCCGGACGAGCGCTGCAGCCCCGACAGGGTCTGGGTCACCAGCTTGCCGACGTCGCGGGGCTCGCTGGCGCCGTCGTCGATCATGTCATCGCCCATGTCGTCGACCAGGTCCTCGTCCAGGTCGTCGACCAGGTCCTCATCGAGGTCGTCGGTCAGGTCCTCGACCGGCTCCTGCTGCCTCTCGTCCTTGCGCGGCGCGGACCGGCCACCGCGACCACCACGGCCACCCCGACCGCCACGACCACCACGTCCACCACCGCTGCTGCTGCTGCCGCCACCGCTGCCACGGGGCTTCTTGGTCGGGATCTCCACGCCCTCGAGGCGCTCGTAGAAGATGTACTCGTCACACGCCGGGGGCAGCAGCTTCGAGGTCGAGCCCTCCAGGCCCACGCCGATCACGCGCTTGTTCAGCTCGCGCAGCTTGTTGACCAGAGGGGTGAAGTCGCTGTCGCCGGTGCAGATGACGAACGTGGTGATGTAGTCGCGCTCGAACACCAGCTCGATGGCGTCGACGGCCATCTTGATGTCGGCGGCGTTCTTGCGGACCGCACCCATCCGCTGGGGGATCTCGATCAGCTCGACGTTCTCGCGCGTCAGCATGCGCCGGTCGTCGTCGAAGTAGGACCAGTCCGCGTAGGCGCGTCGCACGACCACCCGACCCCGCTCGGCCAGCGCGTCGGCCAGGGGCCGCAGCGCGAACTGCATCCCCCGCAGATCCTCACGAGCACCGATGGCGAGGTTCTCGTAGTCGAGGAAAAGCGCGATCCGCTCTTCGTCGGTGGTCATCGTGGTGTGTCTCCTCGCGGCCCTGCGGGCCGAAGTAGGGGTGTGAACGTTGACCGAACCATACGCGTAGGCTGCGACCGTGGACTTCTTCCAGGACGGACCGACCCTCTCCAACACCTTCCAGGCAGACCCGGTGCTCCGGGCACACCTGGAGCGTCTGCTGCCGGCGACGGCCCTCGCAGCGCTCGAACCCCAGCTGGATGCGCTCGGCGAGCGCGCGGCCACGGACCTCGAGGAGCTGTCGCGACGGGCCGAGGCCGAGGAGCCGCGCGTCGAGCACTTCGACGCCTGGGGACGACGCACCGACACGATCGTGTGCTCGACGGCGTGGACCGAGCTGCACGCGGTCCAGGCCGAGCTGGGCCTGGCGGCGATCCCCTACGGCGACGACAGCGACGAGCACAGCCGTGTGGCCCAGATGGCGGTCGCCCACATCTACGGGCCCTCCTCGGCGACCTACACCTGCCCGGTGTCGATGACCGACGCCGCCGTGCGGGTGCTGACCGACGCCGCCGAGCCGGCGCTGCGTGACCGGGTCGTGCCCCGCCTGACCGCCCGGACGTCCGACGCGTGGACGTCCGGGCAGTGGATGACGGAGAAGCCCGGCGGGTCTGACGTCGGCCGGACCGAGACCGTGGCTCGCCCGCTGCCCGACGGGGGGTGGGCGCTGACGGGCGTGAAGTGGTTCACGTCCGCCACGACCGCCGACTGTGCGCTGGCCCTGGCCCGCACGCTGGACACCGACGGCAACGGCATCGAGGGATCCCGCGGGCTGGGTCTGTACCTGGTCGAGATGGTCGACCCGCGAGACGGGCGCCGGCAGATCGGTGACACCATCCGTGTGCGACGGTTGAAGGACAAGCTGGGCACCAGGTCGTTGCCGACGGCCGAGCTGGACCTGGACGGGGCCTACGCGACGCAGGTCGGTGACCCCCACCGCGGGGTCAAGACCATCGCCGGCATGCTGAACGTCACCCGGCTGTGGAACAGCTACGCCGCCGTGCAGGCCCAGGCCCGCGGCATCCAACTGGCGCTGTCCTACGGCCGTCGTCGCGAGGCGTTCGGCAGCGCGCTGCTGGACCTGCCCCTGCACCGCCGCACCGTCGCTGACCTGCTGGTGGACTACGAGGGGTCGCTGGCCCTCGTGGGCCGGGCTGCGCAGCTGATGGGCCGCGTCGAGGCGGGTGTGGCCACGTCGGAGGAGCAGGGCGTCCTGCGGGGTCTGATGCCCGTCGTCAAGCTCCTGACCGCGAGGACGGCGGTGGCCGCCGCGTCAGAGGTCGTGGAGAGCTTCGGTGGCGCCGGCTACGTGGAGAACACCGGCGTGCCGGTGCTGCTGCGCAACACCCAGGTCCTGTCCATCTGGGAGGGCACGACCAACGTGCTGTCGCTGGACCTGCTGCGTGCCGCCGTCCGCGAGGGCGCGCTGTCGGCCGTGCTGGCCGACGCGGCCGACCGCATGGCCGCCGCCGACACCCCGGTCCTGGCCACCGCGGTGCGCGTGGTGGCCGAGGAGCTGCGCGCGCTGGTGGACGCCGCGGGCGCGTTCTCGACCGTCGACCCCGCCGACGTCGAGGCCGGGATGCGGACGTACGCGATGCGGCTGGGTCACGTCTACAGCGCCGCGGTGCTGGCCGAGCACGCCGTCCACCGGATCGACAAGCACGGCGACCACAGCGCCGCAGCGGTGCTGCAGCGCTACGTCGAGCGCCACCTGGGTGAC
>JBFKGB010000084.1:0-10795 GCA_041633535.1 Euzebya sp.
CCACGCCGCCGAGCAGGTGGGTGAGGTGCAGCGGCTCGCCCAGCAGCAGCAGCGCGAGGCCGCCCGCGATGGCCGGCTGGGCCAGACGCATGACGGGCGGGATGGTCGCTGGCACCCAGCGCAGCGGCCAGGTCATGACGAAGTGGCCGACCGCGCCCGGCCCGACCGCGACGCCTGCGGCCAGCAGCAGGTCGGTGCCGGTCACCTGCCCGACCGGCGCGCCCGACAGCACCGTCCAGGCGCTGACGACGACGGCCGACACCAGCATCACCCCCGCCAGGAACGGCAGGACGTCGATGTGGTCCCGGCCCCGCTTGGAGGTCAGGAAGAAGCCGGCGAAGAACACCACGTTCAGGATCGCCAGCACCATGCCGGCGGGGTCACCCGTGGGACCGGACGACGCGCCCGTCGCGAGGAACGCCCCGCCACCGATCGCCAGCAACGACCAGGCGTGGAACCGGCGACCCGGACGCTCCTGGAACAGCCACCACGCGCCGAGGGCGGTGATGACGGGGGCCAACGCGTTCATCAGGGCGACGTCGACGACGCTGGTCAGCTTCACGGCCGTCATGAACATCAGCTGGTGGATGCCGAAGGACACACCGGCCAGCGCCGGCCACCGCCAGGCCCTGCGGTCGCCGACCAGCGGTCGGCCGGTCCGCAGCCGCGCCAGCACCGCCGCCCCGCCCAGCACGGCCGTGCCGATCCACAGCCGCCAGAACGAGAACACCGCTCCCGAGACCCCGGAGCCCTGCAGCATCACCGGTCCGGTGGAGTACAGCACGACACCCAGCCCGATCAGGACCAGGGGGTAGCGCTGTCCCAGGGCGGCGGCGCGGGACACGGCGGAGGAGTTCGAGGCGGCGATGTCTGAACGGTAGGCGGCGGTGGCGGATCGCTCGACGCGACGGGGTGCCCCGTCGTCCAGTGCCCTGATCAGGATCCACCATGGTGGGTTTGGCTCACCTGATCAGGATCCACCATGGTGGGTTTGGCTCAGACGGTGGACAGCTCGGTCAGGATGTCGCGGGCGCTCAGCACGCCGACGGGCTTGCCGGCGGCGTCCACGACGACCAGGTGGCGGGTGCCGCCGGCGACCATCCGGTCGATCCCGTCCTGCAGCCGGTCGGTGGACTGCACGGTCAGGATGTCGCCACGCGCACGGTCGGCCAGCTTGATCGTCGGCATGTGGTCGTCGTCGGCGATGGCCGTCACGATGTCGCGCTCGCTCAGGACGCCGACGAGGTCGTCGCCGTCGGTGATGAGCAGCAGGCCGATGCCCCGGTCGCGCAGGGTGCGCGCGGCCAGGTCGAGGGACTCCTCGTGGTCCAGGGTCACGAACCAGTCGGTCATGCAGGCCGAGACCGGCTGGTTGAGGGTCGTGTTCACTGCGCTCATGTCGTCCTCTGCGATCCGCAGGAGTAGAAGCGATCGGCGGTGTCATGGAAGACCGCACCACGATCCTGTTCGGAAAGGCCGGTCGTCAAACGGTCGAACGCCTCGTACAGCGTCCTCCACGACATCGACACGCGGTCCATCGGGAAGTTCGAGGCGATCATGCACCGCTGGGGGCCGAAGTGGTCCAGCACGTGCGACACGAACGGACCATAGGCGTCGGCGACCTCCTCCACACCCGGTCCGACCGGCCGGTCGTGCCAGCCCCAGCCCAGGATGGGCATGCCCAGACCGCTGATCTTCACGTGGACGTGGTCGTGTGCGGCGATGGCGGCCATGTCCTCGCGCCACCGGCCGATGATGCGCTCGCGGTCCGCGGCCGTGGCCCCGCGGCCGGCGAACGGCCCGCCGGCACCGACGGGGCTGCCGACGTGGCACAGCACGACGGGGGTGTCGGGGTGGTCTGCGACCAGCCGGGCGAACGCCGGCAGCTGGTCGGCGTAGGTCCAGGCGTCGAAGGTCAGGCCGCGCGCGCCCAGGCGGTCGTACCCGCGGCGCCACGCGTGCTCGGCCGTGCGGTCGGGGGAGGAGGCGAAGCTCATCAGCCCCTCGTCGGCGCCCCCGTGGGCCAGGTAGTCGCGGATGCCGCGGAAGCGGGGTGAGGCCTCGGCGTGGGCGTCCAGCAGCGCGTCCAGCCGTGCGTCGGCGAGGTCGGCCCGGCCGACGACGGCCAGCAGGTCCCGCCCGCAGAGCGTCTCGAGCCAGCGGGTCTCGTCGGCCTGGCCCAGCGGCGAGCGCGACTGCCAGTCCGCCTGCACGTGCACGAACCCGCGGACGTCGGCGTCGCCGGTCTCGTTCAGCCACATGCCGGGCAGGTAGGGCGACAGGATGTGGTCGGGACTGCCGACGAAGGCCATCGACGCGGCGGGGACGACGCGCTCGGCGACCCGGCCCATCACCGACCGGCTCCACCCCAGCGTCCGCACCAGCGGGCTGACCGTGCGCGGCGTCGTACGCGGGTCCCACTGGTGGATGTGGGCATCGATGATGGGACCGGCGTACATGCACCGAACCCTATGACCTCCGCGCCCCGTGGGTCAGCTGCCCTGCCCGGCCCCCCGTGCGGCCAGACCGGCCGTGGCGGCACGGGCGACCTCGAACAGCGGGCTCCAGATCCGCGCCAGGTCCCCGGCCATCGGGGTCAGGACGTTGGCGGCCAGGTCGGTGACGACCTCGCGGTCCTCGGCCACCGCGGCACGGACCGCCTCGCGCAGCTCGGCGGTGTAGTCGGTGGCGTCGTGCTGCAGGGGGAACGTGGCCGGGTCGGCGAACAGCAGCGGCCGGACCACACCCACGCCGGCTGCGGGCCCGCCGGGCTCGATCGCGCTCAGCAGCGCCGCGACCTCCACGGGGACGTCGTCGCGGTCCGCACCCTCCTGCGCCAGGACCCGACGCGACCCCTCCGCGTCAGGCACCTCGCCCAGGTCGTGGGGGTTCAGCGTCATCGCGCACACCAGCAGCCCGCCGGCGTCGGGCATCTCGAGCATCGCGGCGACGGTGACCAGCGAGGGGCTGGCCGCGGCCACGCGCACCGTGCCGGCCAGGGACTCGAACCGCGCGGGTGCGACCATGCCGGGGTCCAGCAGCGGCACGTCGGCCAGCGGACCGTCCCCTCGCGGCCAGTCGGCGAGGATCTGGGGGATCTCGGCCATGCGTGGGCGCAGCAGCGCCCGCACGTCGTCCAGGTCTGGGGGCACGATCGGGGTGGTCATCGCCGTCAAGGGTAGGGTGCGTGGGCACGCCTGCCCCCTGCACGAGGTCCAGCCATGTCCCCATCCGCCGAGCCGCCCGGACCCCAGGTGGTCGCCACCGACGAGCTGTCCGCCCTGGACGCCGTGGCGACGGCGCAGACCATCGCAACGGGTGAGCTGGCCGCGGTCGAGGTGGTGGAGGCCGCCATCGCCCGCGCCGAGGCGCTGCAGCCGGTGCTGCACGCCTTCGCCAGCACCGACTTCGACCGTGCCCGCGCCATGGCGGCCTCACGGGGCCTGGCCGACGGGGCGCTGGCCGGCGTGCCCTCGGCCGTGAAGGACCTGAACGAGCTGGCGGGCGCGCCGACGACGTTCGGGACGCGCGCGTCGGGCCAGCACACGTCGCGGCGGACCGACCAGGCGGTGCAGCAGCTGCTGGCCACCGGTGTGGTCGTGATCGGCAAGAGCTCGGCGCCGGAGTACGGCATGACCGCCACGACCGAGCCGCTGGGCTTCCCCGCGACCGTCAACCCGTGGGACATCACACGGTCCGTCGGTGGGTCCTCGGGCGGCGCCGCGGCGATGGTCGCCGCGCGGATCGTCCCTCTCGCCCACGCCACGGACGGGGGCGGCTCCATCCGCATCCCGGCGTCCTGCAACGGGCTGGTCGGCCTGAAGCCCAGCGACCGTCGGCTGGCGGACCTGGACGGCAACCGGCAGATGCCCGTGCACCTGCTGGCCTCCGGCGTGGTCACGCGGACGGTCCGCGACACGGCGGCGTTCCTGGCGGCGGCCGAGCGGGCCGGCGGCGGGTCGCTGCCGCCGGTCGGGACGATCGAGGGGCCCTCGGCCCAGCGGCTGCGGGTGGCCGTGCTGGCCTCGACCCCGGTCGCCCCGATCGACCCGCAGGTGCAGGCCGCGGTGCGTCGCACCGCCGACCAGCTGAGCGACCTGGGTCACCTGGTGGAGGAGGTCGCGCTGCCCTTCGACGCGGTGCAGCTGGCCGAGGACTTCCTGCTGTACTGGGGGTTCCTGGCCCAGACCCTGCCGTGGGTGGGTCGGCTGGCCGTCGGGGACGGCTTCGACGCCGGCAAGCTGGACCCGTGGACCCAGGGGCTTGCGCGAAACCTGCGACGCAACCTGCGCCACCTCCCGGGGGCCATCCGCCGGCTGCGGCAGCTGCAGGACACCTATGCACGGCTGATGAGCCGCCACCACCTGACGCTCACCCCGACCGTCGCACAACCCCCACCCCCGCTGGGATGGCTGGACGTGACGCTGTCGTTCCAGGAGCACCGTGCGCGGGCCTTCGGCTTCACGCCGTTCACCCCCCTGTGGAACGTCGTGGGGGCCCCTGCCGTGTCGTTGCCGATGGCCCTGTCCGCGGCGGGGCTGCCGCTGGGGGTCCAGCTGGGCGCGGCCGTGGGCGAGGAGGGCCGGCTGCTCGAGGTCGCCTACGAGCTCGAGGACGCTGCCGGCTTCAACCGGCCGCTGTAGCGATGGCCCCGTCACGCATCCGGGCGATCGACGTCGCCGACGACCCCACCGGGTGGGCGCGTGCCGGGTTCACCGTCGCCGGCGACGCAGTGCACCTGGGTTCCCTGGTCGTGCGCCTCGTGGGGGCGGGGGCCGAGGGGCGACAGGGCATCCTCTCCTGGGCGCTGGAGGGGACCGACGCCACCGCGGTCGACGGGCTGCCGGTGTCCACCCTGCCGACGCACGACCCCGACATGCTGCCCCCCTCGGCCCACCGACACGTCAACGGGGCGACCGGGATCGACCACCTGGTCCTGCGCACCGGTGACCTGGACCGCACGACCTCGGCGATGCGGGACCACGGCTGGGACGTCCGACGCACGATCGCCTCGCCCCGCGGCGACGGACGCACCATGCGGTTCCTCCTGGCGCCTGCCGGGGTCGACGGGCAGGAGCGGCTGCTGCTGGAGCTGATCGGCGACCCCGACACGCCGGGGGACACCGCAGGGTTCTGGGGCCTTGCCGTGACCACCCCGACGCTGGACGCCGCGGTCAGGCGGCTGGGGACCGACGCCATCGGACCGCCCACCGACGCGGTGCAGCCCGGACGGCGGATCGCCACCGTCCGTGGGCACCGGATCGGGGTCGGGGTCCCCCTGGCCCTGATGTCGCCACGCGCCTGATGTCGCCACGCGCCTGATGTCGCCACGCCCCTGATGTCGCCACGCCCCTGATGTCGCCACGCCCCTGATGTCGCCACGCCCCTGACCGCCTGCGCGACATCACCGCGGCCGTGTGGGACGATGGACGGTCACATGCCTGCCTCCGTCTCCGCGCTGCTGGACCTGCTGGACATCGAGACGCTCGACGTCTCGCTCTTCCGCGGTCAGGCCCCCAACACCGACCACCAGCGGGTGTTCGGTGGGCACGTCGCCGCCCAGGCCCTGGTGGCCGCGGTCCGCACGGTCGAGGCGAGCCGTCCGGTGCACTCGCTGCACGCCTACTTCCTGCGGCCCGGCAACCCGCGGCACGACATCATCTTCACCGTCGACCGCATCCGCGACGGCCGCTCGTTCACGACCCGCCGGGTCGTGGCGTCCCAGCAGGGACGGGCCATCTTCCACCTGAGCGCGTCGTTCCAGACCGTCGAGGAGGGGCCCGAGCACGCCGACGACATGCCCGACGTGCCGCCACCGTCGCAGCTGCAGACCCTGAAGGACACCCTCGCCGGCTGGGGGGTGCAGTGGGAGCCGCCGTTCCCCGAGTGGGAGTCCATCGACCTGCGCTACGTGCGGATGCCCAACGAGGTCGCGGGCGAGCGGTCGGGCAGGCTGCAGTCCTGGTTCCGGTCGCTGGACCCGGTCCCTGAGGTCGCACACCTGCACGTCTGCCTGCTGACCTACATGTCGGACATGTCGCTGCTGGCCACGACCGTCACCCGGCACGGGGCGATCCCCGGTCAGCACGCCTTCCGGATGGCCTCCCTGGACCACGCCATGTGGTTCCACCGCCCGTTCCGTGCCGACGAGTGGCTGCTGTACGACATGCGGTCCTCCAACGCCCACGGCGCCAGGGGGCTGGCGCACGGCCAGATCTTCACCGAGCAGGGTGCGCTGATCGCCACGGTCGTCCAGGAGGGTCTCGTCCGCCCGACCGCGACCTAGGCGCGGGTCCCGTGTCCCGCGCGCGTGCGTCTGCACCACCGACCGTCCCCGACCCGCCGGGGCGCTGGCGGGCCCTGACGGTCCTGTCCGTCGCGATGGTGCTTGCCATGGCGACCTGGTTCAGCGCCGCGGCGGTCCTGCCGCAGCTGCGCGAGGTGCTGGGCATCACCGCCGCGCAGGGTGCCCTGCTGACCATCGCCGTGCAGCTGGGCTTCGTGGCCGGTGCGCTGGTGTCGGCGGCCACCAACCTGGCCGACCTGCTGCCCGCCCGACGCCTGGTGCTGCTGGGCACGGTCGGTGCTGCGGCAGCCAACGCAGGGCTGCTGGCGGCCGACGGGTTCGGCACCGCGGTGCTGCTGCGCGGGCTGGTCGGGTTCAGCCTGGCAGGCGTGTACGGACCCAGCCTGAAGTCCATGGCGACGTGGTTCAGGGCACAGCGCGGGACGGCGCTGGGGGTGATGGTCGGGGCGCTGACCCTGGGGTCGGCGGTGCCGCACCTGGTCAACGGCGTCGGCGGGGCCGACTGGCGGGCGGTGATCGTCGTGACCAGCCTGCTGACCCTCGCCGGGGGCCTCCTGGCCGAGCTCGGTGGCAGCGACGGCCCGTTCCCGTTCCCGGCCACGGTCTTCGACCCCTCCAGGCTGGGCCTGGTGTTCACCGACCGCCGGGTGCGCCTGGCCAGCCTGGGCTACTTCGGGCACATGTGGGAGCTGTACGCCATGTGGGCGTGGTTCGCGGTGTTCTTCACCGACGTGCTGGACGGCGACAGCCGGGGCGCGGGGCTGGCCACGTTCGCCGTCATCGGGATCGGTGCCGTGGGCAGCTGGGTGGGCGGGGTCATCTCTGACCGGACCAGCAGGACGACGGCGACGAGCGTCGCCATGGCGGTCAGCGGCTCGATGGCGCTGGTCGTCGGGGCCCTGGTCGACGCGCCCCCCGCGGTCGTGCTGCTGGCAGGCCTGGTGTGGGGGTTCTGGGTCGTGGCGGACTCCGCGCAGTTCTCGGCCCTGGTGACCGAGCACGCCGACCAGCGCTACGTCGGGACGGCCGTGACGATGCAGCTGGCCGTCGGGTTCGTGCTGACGGTCGTCACCATCTGGCTGGTGCCCCTGGTGCGGGACGCCTCGTCGTGGTGGCTCGCCTTCGCCATCCTGGCCCCCGGCCCTGCCGTCGGGCTGGTCGCGATGCGCCGACTGCACACCCTCACGAGGACGGGCTGACCGACGCTGTGCATCATGTGGTTCAGTGTCGTCGCGGTGGGGTAGGGCACGACCATGATCGGATTCCTCATCGCCGGGCTCGTCATCGGTGCCCTCGCCCGCCTCATCAAGCCCGGTAAGCAGGGCCTGTCCCTGGCCATGACGCTGCTCCTGGGTGTCGTCGCCTCCGTCATCGGCGGCGTGGTCGCGAACCTCCTGGGGTCCGGCGACATCTTCGAGCTGAACATCCTCGGCTTCATCGTCGCCGTCGTCAGCGCCGTGGTGCTGCTGGGCGTGGCCGAGTCCAGGTCGTCGTCGGTCAGCTGAGGTCGTCGTCGGTCAGGTAGGGCGGCCGGCCGCATGCGCGGCCCAGGCGTCCAGGTACCAGGGCGGTGACCCGGGCATGGGCCCCGGCGGTGGGAAGTGCGCCGCCGCGTCGTCGGTCAGGTCCAGCTGGAACGCCACGCCGACACCCGCCGGGAACGCGACGTCGCGGTCAGGTCGACGTGTGAAGCCCATCGAGGCGTACAGGGCGTGGGCCGTCGGCATCCACTCCATGGAGTAGATGGCGATCCGGCGTCGGCCACGGTCCCTCGCCGTTGCGACGCACCGCTGGACCAGCGTCCTGCCGACCCCGTTTCCCTGCTCGGCCACGTCGACGGCCAGCATCCGGAAGCTGCAGTCCCCGCCACCGTGGTTCTCGAAGTGGGGGTTGTCGGCGTCCACGTAGGTCACCGACCCGAGCACCTGCTGCCCGCGCACGGCGACTAACACGTCGGCGCCGTCGGCGACACGGCGGCCGGTGTCGACCAGGTCGTCACGGTAGGGACCGACGATGGTGCCGACGGCGTCGTAGGCCTCGATCGTGATCCGGCCGACGGTGTGGTGCTCCTCGGGCCGGACCGGCCGCACGGTGATCGTCATCGCCGGCAACGGTAGCGTCGGGGCACCGCGGCGGCCGGGGGCGGGACGCCTGCGATCAGCCGCGGAAGTGCGCGACCAGCCGGTCGTGGACCAGCCCGTTGGTGGCCATCGCCGAGCCCGACCCGGTACCGGGCGTGCCGTCGAAGCCGGTCAGGCGGCCGCCGGCCTCGCTGATGATGACCGGGAGGGGCGCCAGGTCCCAGGGTGCGGCCTCGGGATCGACCATGGCCTCGGCCCGGCCGGTTGCGACCAGCGAGTACCCGTAGCCGTCACCCCAGGTGCGCATCGTGAACGGTGCGTCGGTCGCCCGGGACCGCAGCTCCTGCGGCCACCACTCGAAGCCGCTGGTCATGACGTAGGCACGGTCGAGGTCAGACACCGCCGACACCCGGGCGGGCGTGTCGGCGTGGAAGCAGCCCATGCCACGACCCGCCCACGTGGTCTCACCCAGCGCCGGCGTGTTGATGACCCCGACAAGCGGTCCGTCGCCGTCGTCGCAGGCGACCAGGTTGGTGTACAGCGGCACGCCGTGGACGAAGGACTTGGTCCCGTCGATGGGGTCCAGGTACCAGCTGCGTCCAGAGGTGCCGATGACGTCGGCCTCCTCCTCCCCGCGGATGGTGTCGTCGGGGTAGCGGGCCAGGATCAGCTCGCGCAGCAGCGCCTCGGCGGCACGGTCGGCGACCGTGACCGGGCTGTCGTCGCTCTTGTGCTCGATGGCCAGCTCGGCCGAGCGGAAGTGGGTGAGGGTCAGCGCCCCGGCACGGCGGGCGATGTCGACGGCGAACTCCAGCAGGTCCTGCATGGCGGGGACCCTAGTCGCCGCCCGATCCTCCTGCCCCTACAGCTGCCCGGGTCGCACCTCACACCGACAAGGGCAGTGGGTGGTCGGACTGCGCGACATCGCACGCACCTCGGTCCATCCGCTGGACCGTGTCGACGCCCAGGTGCTCGGACGACCCGGTGGCCAGGTCAGGCAGCAGGTCGGCGATCATCGAGGTCTCGGCCAGCAGGAGGGCCCGCTCCAGCGGACCCAGGTCGCTGATGCGACCGGTCAGCCGGCTGTGCAGGTCCTCCACGGTGGGGCGGGGCGGCTCGGCATGCCCCCGAGGCTGCCGAGCGACGGGTCCGACCTGAGAACCGGTTCAGCTGCGGACCACGCCGCGCAGGGCGTCGGCGACGGTGAGCGCCGACAGGTTGTCCAGCCGCCGGAACCCGATGATGCGGCCCACCGCGAGCCCCACGGTCTCGCGAGCCATCTGCGACAGCGCTCCGGTCGTGGAGTACACCGACGTCGGGGTCGGCGAGGTGCGGGGCACCAGCCCCACCGACCGGGCGATCGCGGCGCTGCGCCGCAGGTGCCACCCGTCCGACACCAGGATCACCTCGCGGATGCCCTCCTGCTGCAGGAACCTCGCCGACGCCGCCAGGGACTCATACGACGTGGTGCCGTCGACCTCCAGCCGCAGCGCGGTGTCGGGCACGCCCAGGCGTTGCAGGTAGGCATCGGCCGCCCGCGCCTCGCTGACCTCGTCGCCGGGCTGGCGCCCGCCGGTCACGACCACGACGGGGGCCAGGTCGCGGGCGTACAGGTCGGCCGCGTGGTCCAGCCGTGCCCGGAACACCGGGGAGGGGGTGCCCTGGTAGTGCGCTGCGCCCAGCACCACGATCGCGTCGGCCGGCGCCGCAGTGTCGTGACCGGCGGTCCACCAGACCTGACCGAACGTCACCAGGCCGTACAGCAGGGCAGCGGCCAGCGTCCAGGACAGCAGGCGCGCAACGGCACGGAGGGTTCGGCGGATCACGGACACACGACGCTACCGCTGTCGGCCGGGCCGTCGGTGCATTGCCGTCTACCCTCTGAGGACGATGCCCGACACCAGCCCCTTCCAGGTCCGTGTGCCCCTGACCGCGCCCCAGTCGACGACCGAGACCTCGGCGATCGTGTGGCCGGCGGCGGACCCCCAGGCCCCCGCGATCATCCTCGCCCACGGCGCCGGCACGGACATGACCCATCGCCTGATGCGTCAGCACGCCGGTGCCCTGTCCGACGCGGGCCTGGCCGTCGCCCTGTTCAACTTCGCCTACACCGAGGTGGGACGGAAGCGGCCCGACCCCGCGTCGCGGCTGGAGTCCGCCTGGCGCGACGTGATCACCGGCCTGCGTCCCCACCTGGGGCCGGAGCGTCGGCTGGTGGTCGGCGGTCGCTCGATGGGCGGGCGGATCGCCAGCATGGTGGCAGCCCGGGACGCCGCCGGTCTGGGCATCGACGGCGTGGTCTGCATCGCCTACCCGCTGCACCCACCGGGTCGTCCCGAGCGGCTGCGGGTCGAGCACTGGCCCGACCTGAAGGTGCCCGTGCTGATCGTCAACGGCAGCCGTGACA
>JBFKGB010000085.1:0-10647 GCA_041633535.1 Euzebya sp.
GTCCCCCGACGCGCGGACCTCGACCGCCAGCTCGCTGCGCTGGAGGACGACGGGGCGACCGTGCTGGCCCTGGGGCCGCTGCAGGAGGACGCCGTCCGCTCGCTGGCCGCTGACGTGCTGGGCAGCCCGCCGGACGCGGCGGTCCAGGACGCGCTGGAGCAGGCCGGTGGGAACCCGCTGTACCTCGTCGAGCTGCTCCGTCAGGACGGGAGGGCCCCGGTCCCCTCATCCCTGGTGCGCCTGGTCCAGCGCGGCCTCGCCGATCTGCCCGCACGGGACATGCGGCTCCTGCAGGACGCGGCGGTGCTCGGCAGCACCGTGGTGGTGGCGGACCTGGCGGCCGTCGCGGACCTCCCCGTCGACGAGACGGCACGTGCCTGTGAGGACATGGTGGCCGCAGGGGTGCTCGTCCACGACGGCGGCGGCACGCTGCGGTTCACCCACGACGTCGTGCGGCAGGCCCTGGTCGACTCGCTGTCGGCCCCGGTCCTGGCGTCACTCCACGAGCGGGTGGCATGGCGTCTCGCGGCCCACGGGTCGTCGCCCCTCCGGGTCGCCGAGCATGTCCTCTGCAGCCGGCCACGACCCGGTGACCGGCGGGCGGTCGACTGGCTGCGGCGCGCCGCCGCCGAGCAGGTCCGGCACGCGCCGTCGACGGCCGCCGACCTGCTGGGGCAGGCCCTCTCCCTCCTGGCACCCGACGAGACCGACCGTGCGGTGCTCCTCGCCGAGCACGTCGAGGCGCTCCTTCGTGCAGGTGCGGTCGACGGGGCGCGCCGTGCTGCCGAGGACGGCCTGTCCGACCAGCTGCCGACGGACGTGCGCGAGCGCCTGCTGGTGGCGTTGACCGAGGCCCGCACCGCTGCGGGGGACCTGGCGGGCGTCCTGACCTCGGCGGGGGAGGTCCTTGCCACCAGACAGCTGTCGACCGCGGCCCGGGCGCGCCTGCTGGCCCTGGTGGCCAACGCCCATGACGTCCTCGGTCAGCCGGCGGCCGCGGACGCGACCGCCCTGCGGGCCATCGACGTCGCGGCGGACGACCCGCTGGCCACACGCGGTCGCGTGATGGCGCAGCTGGTGCGCGCCGACGTCGCACGCGTGACCGGCGACCTCGAGCGGGCCGTCCTGCTGGCGGAGGGGGTCCGTCTGGAGGAGGACGAGCGGGGTCCGCTGTCGCCGTGGCCCCCGGAGGTCTTCGTCGGCATGGCCCTGTACGACGCGGACGAGATGGACCGGGCCGAGCGGGTGGTCGCCGAGGGGCTGCGGCGAGGCCATCGGTGGGGTCGCATGACCTACCAGCCGACGCTGCACACGATCGCGGCGCACGTCCTCGCCTCGACCGGCCGGTGGGATGACGCGCTGAGCCAGGCGCGTGCCGCCCTGGTCCTGGCCGACGACGTCGAGCTGGGGTTCCTGCAGGACTGGACGCGCGGCATCGCCGCCGAGCTGCTGGTCCGACGGGGCGACCTGGAGGAGGCCCAGCGCATCCTCGCCCCGCTCACCTGCACCACCGACGCCTCGACGCGTCCCCGGGTCGTGCTCGCGCAGGCACTGCTGCACGAGGCCGACGGCGAGGAGTCGACGGCCCACCGGCTGCTGTCGTCGCAGTGGTCGCTGTCGGCAGGATCGCGGCCGGAGGTCCGGGCGCTGGCGGTGGACACGATGCGGCTGGCGCTGGCGTGCGGGGACGAGGCGGCGACCGCCCGGGTCGTGTCCACCATGGTGGATCTGACTCGTTCCGACGACGCGATGGCCGGGCTGCGCGGTCTTGCGCTGCTGTGCCGCGGGATGGCCACCGGGGACGTCGACGTGCTGCTGCGCGCCGTCGAGGTCCTGGCCGGGGCGCCACGGGTGCACGAGCTGCACACCGGCCGCGCCCAGGCGGGGCTGGCGCTGGCGGCCCATGGGGACGACCGGGCACCGACGGTGCTGAGGGCGGCGGTGGCGGGGCTGGAGGACCTCGGGGCGCGTCGGGAGGTGGCGCGGACGGTGGCCGCAGCACGCGCGCTCGGTGTCGAGGTGGGACGGCCACGCGAGGCTCGTCGACCCGACTCGGGGCCGGAGGCGCTGACCCCGGCAGAGCGGGAAGTCGCCAGCCTCGCCGCGACCGGTCTGACGAACCCGCAGATCGGCGAGCGGCTCTTCGTGTCACCACGGACCGTCCAGTCCCACCTGGCCAGCACCTACCGCAAGCTCGGCATCCGCTCGCGGGTGCAGCTCGCGGCGATGCTGTCCACCCCGCCGCGATAGCGTGACCGGGTGGGAACCGCCGACCGCGCTGTGATGAGCCTGGTGCTGGTCGTCCTGCTCGGCTGCACCCCCGCGGGTGGCGACGATCTGCTCGCGGCCTACCAGGCCTTCGACGCGCCCACGTCGTGGGTGCTGCTCAGCCAGGACGAGGTCGCCGAGCCGATCTGCCTGACCGACGGCTGCCAGTCGATCGTCGCCCGCTGGTCCACCGACGCCGCGCCGAGCAGCGCGGACCTGACGGCGCTGCTCGTGGACGCCGGGTACGCCGACGTGGCGGTGCAGGAGGACTGCGCGCCCCACCCGTCGAGGACCGGGCCGATCGCCTGGTGCACCGGCAGTGCCCGTGCCGGGGACCACGACGTCGAGCTGCGCGCGACCGGGCCGATCCCGGGCGAGGCCCCGGCCCACCGGGTGGTGCTCACGATCAGCTGATGAGCGCCGTCGCGTGACCGGCGGCGCGTCGCACTTTGCGAAGCCCCGCCGGACTCGTACGGTGCCCGTCCAGCCCCACCAACCCTGAAGGACGTACCCATGAGCAAGGTGCTCACCAGCCTCCCCGCCGGCGAACGTGTCGGCATCGCCTTCTCCGGGGGGCTGGACACCTCCGTCGCCGTCGCCTGGATGCGCGAGAACGGTGCGGTGCCCTGCACCTACACCGCCGACCTGGGCCAGTACGACGACCCCGACGTCTCGGGTGTGCCGGACCGCGCGAAGGTCTACGGCGCGGAGATCGCGCGGGTGCTGGACATCCGCCGCGAGCTGGTCGAGGAGGGGTACGCGGCGCTGGCCTGCGGCGCCTTCCACATCCGCTCGGCCGGCCGGACCTACTTCAACACCACCCCTCTGGGCCGCGCCGTCACCGGGACGCTGCTGGTGCGGGCGATGCAGGCCGACGACGTCAACATCTGGGGCGACGGGTCGACGTTCAAGGGCAACGACATCGAGCGGTTCTACCGCTACGGCCTGCTGGCCAACCCGGACCTGCGGATCTACAAGCCGTGGCTGGACGCCGACTTCGTCGAGCAGCTGGGCGGCCGCGCCGAGATGAGCCGCTGGCTGGACGCCCGCGACCTGCCCTACCGCGACGCCGAGGAGAAGGCGTACTCCACCGACGCCAACATCTGGGGTGCGACCCACGAGGCCAAGGTCCTCGAGCACCTCGACACGTCGCTTGAGATCGTCCAGCCGATCATGGGCGTCCGCTTCTGGGACCCGGCCGTCGACATCGACGCCGAGGACGTGACCATCGGCTTCGTGGCCGGTCGGCCGCACAGCGTCAACGGCGAGGTGTTCGACGACCCGGTCGAGCTGGTGCAGGCCGTCAACGCCATCGGCGGTCGCCACGGCCTGGGCATGTCGGACCAGATCGAGAACCGGATCATCGAGGCGAAGTCACGCGGCATCTACGAGGCCCCGGGCATGGCGCTGCTGTTCCTGACCTACGAGCGGCTGCTGGCCGCCGTGCACAACGAGGACACCCTGGCCCGCTACCACGACCAGGGACGCCAGCTGGGCCGGCTGCTGTACGAGGGTCGCTGGCTGGACCCGCAGGCCCTGATGATCCGCGAGTCCCTGCAGCGGTGGGTCGCCTCGCTGGTCTCCGGTGAGGTCACCGTCCGGCTGCGCCGTGGTGAGGACTACACGATCCTGGACACCCAGGGCCAGCACTTCTCCTACGACGCCGACAAGCTGTCGATGGAGCGGGTGGACAACGCCGCCTTCGGCCCCACCGACCGGATCGGGCAGCTGACGATGCGCAACCTCGACATCGCCGACAGCCGCGAGAAGCTGGAGGTGTACGCCGGTCAGCCCATCGAGCAGGGCACCGTCCTGGTCGAGAACGGGACGCTGTTCGGCGAGCTGCCGGCCGGCGGGGCCGAGCGGATCGTCGCCAACCCCTCGGTCCACGGCGAGGACGCAGCCGTCCTGGACGACGCCGCCATCGAGTTCGGCGCCGACTAGGGCCCACGGCCTCCCGGCCGCTCACTCGACGGTCAGCGTCCCCCGCATCCCCGCATCCCAGTGGCCGGGGATGTGACAGCCGATCAGCAGGTCGCCCGCGGCGTCCCCCGGGTAGAGCAGCCGGCCGGTCCCGCCCGGCTCGACGGTCGTGGACAGCGTGTCGGCCATGTGGGTGCCGTGGCCGCCCCCGGCCATGGCCTCCTCGTGCTCGTCCTGCACGTGCATGTCCCCGATCACGACCTCGTGGGCCACCGTCCCGGTGTTGGTGAAGACCAGCATCGTCGGCTCGCCAGCCGTCAACGTCACCGTCGCTGGTGAGAACGCGAAGTCCGACATCTCGATGGCGACCGTCGCGACGTCCATGTCCATCGAGGGGTCCATCGAGGGGTCCATCGAGGGATCCATCGGGGGGTCCGTCGAGGCGTCCATCGGGGCGTCCATGTCCATGGCGGGGTCCATGGTGGGGTCCATGTCCATCGGGGGGTCCACGCCCTCGGCGTCCGCGACGCCGGCCACTGCACGCTCGGCGTCAGCTGTGGGCTCATCGACGGCTGCTGCCGAGGCTGTCGGGACCGCATCCAGGGCGGTGACGTCGCCCACCGGGTCCGCTGCGCATCCGGTCATGAACAGGGCAGCGACGGACAGGACACCTGCGGCTCTCGTCTGGCGTGTGGCGGGGGTCATCGTGGGGTCCTCTCGTTGCTGGCGGGTGGATGGACACCCTCCGCCTGCACCAGGGGACAGATGCAGTGCCGAAGGTCCCGCTGCCTTCGGGTGCGCCGGTGGGTTGGGAGGTGCATACTCTCCGTGCTTGCGACTATAGTTATGAGAATCATTCCCAACAAGGGTGTCGGCGAGGTCCGGTCACCCCCAAGCCGAAGGAGCACCCATGCCAGTCCGCGCCCTCATCACGCTCATCTCCGCCGCCGCAGCGGTGGCCCTCTCCGGCGCCCCCGCCGCAGCCTCGCCGGAGTGCGACGCCGCTGGCGCCGCGCTGGTCCACGAGGTCCACGAGACGGCTGGGCCCGCCGGCGGCCCACTCCACGCCGTCGAGGACGCCTACTGCGACGCGGGGCTCCTCCCCTGACCGGGATGCCCGCCCGCGGCGGAGGCGGTGTGTCGCGCCGCCCGCTGCGGGCCCGCGCCGTCGCCCTGCTGGGGGTCGTGGCGGTGATCGTCGCCCTGGCCCCGTCTGCCGCGACCGTGCATGCCGCGGTGACGTCCCCGCGGTGCGGTGTCGCCGACGGGCCGTGGCAGGTCCTCGACGTCCCGGAGGGCCTCGCGACACCGCTGCGACTCGTCGACGCCTCCGGCGCCACGGGCGAGGTGCTCGTGGTCAGCGACGGGGTCGGCGTCGCCCGCTCGGACGACGCCGGGTGCACGTGGTCACTGCTGGACGTGCCGACCCAGCCCGGTCGGGTGGTCGTCGACGTGGCTGTCGTGGCACAGCCCGGGGTCGACCGGGTCCACGTGCTGACCCGTGACGTCGGAGGCATCGCGGTCGGCAGCGCCCAGGTGCTGACCAGCGAGGACGGTGGGGCGTTCCAGCCGGCGCTGCCCGGCGCCTTCGCGACGGCGGACAGCGCGCCATCGTGCCCGCCCTATGAGGGCTGTCACCTGGTGACGTCCGACGCCGACCCCGACCGGCTGTTCCTCCTCGCGGCCCCGCTGCTGCAACCCGGCCAGGTCTGGCGCAGCGACGACGGCGGTCGCCTGTTCACGCTGGTCCACTCGATGGCAGCGGACCCGTCGCTGCCCGGGCACCTGGCGGATGGCGGTGTGTACGTCGGCGGGGTGCTGGAGCTCGGCACCGACCCGCGCGACCGCGACGCCCTCGTCGCCGCGTTCGGGTGCGAGCGGCTCGCCAGGTCCGACGACGGCGGGGCGACCTGGCGGGTCGTGGACCGGCCGGGCGACCCCGCCCGTTCGCTGGTAGGACTGGCCGTGGCCTCGCCGCCCGACGGTGCCGACCAGCGCCTGGTGGCCGTCGAGTACGACCAGTTCTGCAACGGCGCCCGCATCGCCGACGTCCACGTCTCGGTCGACGACGGGGCGACCTGGCGGTCGACGGGGATCGAGGGCAACGACCTGGACCGTGTTGCGCTGGATGCGCACGGGATCGTCGGGGTCGTGTCCGACGAGGACGGTGCGTTGCACCGGGTCGACATCGACGACGCCTCTGTCGAGCGTCTCGCGACCCCCGATGACGTCAGCGTCACCGACCCGGCACGGCGTGGCCCCGACCCCGGCGCGTTCGTCGCGGTCGCGCCGACGGCCGTGCTGCTGCTGGACCTTTCTCCTCGCGGTGACGCAGACCCCCCTGCGGTCGCAGGGCTGCCGCCGCTGCCACCGCTGGAGCCGTGCGCGGAGCCCCCGCTGGTCCCCCGCGCGGGCGAGCCGTCCACGATCGCCGTGCCAGCTGAGGTGACCGCGCCGAATGGAGGGCGTACGACCGCCGCCGTCGACGCGGTGGTCGGCGGCGGGCCGGTGCCCGTCGACGTGGGGGTCCTGCTGGACACCTCGGGCTCGATGGAGCCCGCTGCCGAGAGCCTGGCCCGTTCGGTCGAGCGTGCCGGCCGCGTGCTCCTGGACGTCGACGTCGACGTCCACCTCGGGCTGGCACGCTTCGCCGACCTGCAGCGCCTGCCCTACCAGCGCCTTCTGGAGGTCGCCCCCATCGACTGCCGGGTCCCGCAGCGTCTGGGACAGCTTGAGTTCGGTGGTGTCGTCGAGCCCCACCTGCTGGCCCTCGGCCAGGTCGTCACCGGCGACGGCGTACCCGCCGTCCGGGTGCCCGCCGGCGACCAGCTGGTGTTCCGCGACGGCGCCCTGCGGCTGGTCCTTCACGTCACCGACGAGCCGGTCGAGCAGGGCCTGTCCCACAGCCCCGACCAGAACCAGGTGGTCGACCGCTTCGCAGCCGTCGGTGCGCGTCAGGTCGGTGTCCACGTGATCGGCGCACTCCAGGCGGACACTGCCGAGCGGGTCGCTCCAGGTGACGTCCGTGGGGACCTTGCCGAGCTGGCCCGGGCCACCGGCGCGCTGGCCGGCCGTCCGATCGACTGTGACGGTGACGGCCTTGACGACCTTGCCGCCGGCGACCCCGTGGTCTGCGGCTTCGACCCGCGCCTGGCGGGCGGGGACGTGCCCGTCGCGACCGAGCTGGGCTCGGTCCTCGCACAGGTCGTCGACGGACTGGTCCTGCCCCAGCCGGCCCGGGTCCCCGTGACGTCCGCACCCGCAGGGGTGCAGGTGACGGCCGTCGGTGGGGCGGACGTGGATCCGCGGACCGGTGGCGAGGTCCCCGCTGCCCTCGAGATCAGCTGTCCCCTCGGCGCCGACCCCGGCGACGGCGGCCCGGTGGAGCTCGCGCTGCTGCTCGGCGAGCGGACCGTCGCGACCGCCGCCACGGTCGTGCGGTGCGGTGCCCTCCCGCCTGCGGTCCCCCCGTCGGATGGTGCGGAGGGATCGGCCGAGTCGTCGGCCCCGACCAGCGCCGGCACGACCGACGGTGGTGCCGCGCCGTTGCTGTCCCCGGCCGCCCCACCGCCGGCGCCGGCGCCACTTGGCGGCGCGGCCGGCTCGGGTGCCGGCGCCAGCGCGGGCTCGGGGGCAGGTGCGGGTTCTGGTGCAGGTGCAGGTGCCGGTGCGGGTTCGGGTGCCGCGGCCGGGGCCGCGTCCGGAGCGGCGACCGCCGGCGGGTCCGGTGCGGCCGGTGCGGCCCCCAGCGGCGCCGCGTCGGGGACCCCGGCAGGCGCGGTCGGCTCCGGCGGGCAGACCGCGACGGCGCCCGGGGCGCTCGTACCCGGGGGGCGGGACCGCATGGCGGACGCCCCGGCTGTCGTCGAGGTCCACGACGTCGCCCCGGCGTCCGGACCGGGCCCGGGGACCCTCGCGGCGATCCGGTGGCACGCGATCGATCCTGCGCGGACCACGGTCCCGGCGGCGGCCCTCGCGACGGCGGTCGCCGTCGCCACCGCCCGTCGACGCCGTGGGTCCGCTGCACCGGCGCCGGCACCCCCCGCCCGCGGGCCGACCTGACGCGTGCGGTCACCCGACCCTGCCCACGATCCCGCCACTCATCCTGTCCCGACCCCGACGCACCTCCAGGAACCCCTCTCATGTCCAGTCCCGACACCCCGCGGCACATCCCGCCGCTGCTCCCCGCCGTCGTCACCGTGATCGCGCTCCTCGCGCTGGGCGCGGCGGGCTTCCGGTACCTGGCGCCGGCACCCCCCGGCGCCGAGGTCGGGCTGGACCGGGTGCGGGCGGCCGCGTTGGCCGGTGACCTCCAGCGGGCGACGCTGCTGGACCAGGACGCGGTCGTGGTCGTCGTCGATGCCGCGGGTGCGGTCCTGCACGCGGCCTACCCGGCCTCTGACGTCGCCACCGCCCAGCTGGTGGCGGACCTCGCGACGGGGGACGTGGCCGTCCGCGTCGACCCGCAGGTCGACAAGGCCGTGGTCGGGGTCCTGGTGACGGTGGTGCTGCCGCTGATCCTGCTCGCGGCGCTGTTCGCGATCGTCCTGGTCGCGACGCGGGACGGCGCAGGCGCGGGTGGTGTCGCCGGGTTCGGACGGCTGCGGGGACGGCAGGCCGGCGGGCACGACCGCCCGGACGTCCGCTTCTCGGACGTGGCCGGCATCGACGAGGCGGTCGTGGAGCTGCGCGAGGTGGTCGACCACCTGCGCGACCCCTCACGGCTGGCGACGCTCGGCGGGCGGCCGCCCAAGGGCGTCCTGCTGGCCGGACCGCCCGGCGTCGGCAAGACGCTCGTCGCACGCGCGGTCGCGGGTGAGGCCGGGGTCGCCTTCTTCCACGTCGCCGGGGCCGAGTTCGTCGAGTCCCTCGTCGGTGTCGGTGCTGCACGCGTCCGTGACCTGTTCGCGCAGGTCCGCGAGGCCGCACCGGCGATCGTCTTCATCGACGAGGTCGACGCGGCCGGGCGTCGGCGCGGTGCCGGCGGCGCGGTCGGCGGCACCGACGAGCGTGAGCAGACCCTGAACCAGCTGCTGGTGGAGATGGACGGCTTCTCCGTCGACGACGGCATCGTCGTCCTCGCGGCGACCAACCGGCCCGACATCCTGGACCCGGCCCTGCTGCGTCCCGGCCGCTTCGACCGTCAGGTCGAGATCGGACGGCCCGACCTGGCCGCCCGGCAGGCGATCCTCACGCTGCATGCCGGAACCCGCCCGCTGCACCCCGACGTCGACCTCGCGGCACTCGCGGGACGCACCCCGGGGTTCACCGGCGCCGACCTCGCCGCGGTCGTGAACGAGGCATCGCTGCTCGCCGCACGGACCGGGGCCACCCAGGTCACGCAGTCGCATCTGGTGGAGGGGGTGGACCGGGTCCGCAGCGGACCGCGTGCCAGCCAGGTGCTGACCGACGCCGAACGTCACCGGGTCGCCGTGCACGAGGCCGGCCACGCGGTGGTGGTTGCGGCGCTGGGTCGCGCTGCGGAGGTCACCCGTGTGCAGGCCGTCCCCAGGGGGCGGACGCTCGGCAGCGTGACGCTGGGTGGGGACGCGGTTCTCCGCGCCGCCGAGGACCTGCGCGACGACCTCGTCGCGCTCCTCGCCGGCCGGACCGCGGAACGCGACCGGCTGGGGTCGGCCTCGACGCTGGGGGAGGACGACCTGGCGCGGGCCACGGGGCTGGCCCGCGACCTGGTCGGGGCACATGCGCTGGTCGAGGGCCTGCCACCGCGCCGGCTGCTGGCGCCGCGCACGGCCGGTCACCTGGGCGAGGCCACCGACGACGCCGTCCTGGGCGCGGATGCGCGCGAGCGGCTGGACACGGCCGTCGACGCCGAGCTGGTCGCAGCCGAGGCCCGCGCGTCGTCCCTGCTGCAGGTGAACGGGGCGGTGCTCGAGAAGCTGGTCGGCGAGCTGGACCGCCTCGAGTCCGTGGACGGCCATCGCCTGCATGCCCTGCTGGCGGGCATCATCCCCCCAGCCCGAGCGACCGCCGGTCAGCGATGATCCTCACACCGCGCGTCCGCCCTCGGCAGCCTTCTCCACGATCGTGGCGATCCGCCGCGCCTTCGTGGCGTCCTTCACGGCGCTGACCACCCACCACAGCATCTGCTTGCGGGCGCTGGGCGGGAAGCCGTCCCACGCCGCCCGTGCGGCCGGGACGGCGTCCAGCGCCGCCCGCAGCGCGTCGGGCTCGACCAGGTCCTCGACCGGGTCCAGGATCGTCCACCAGCCGTTGGCCTTCGCCACCTCGACTGCTGCCCACCCCGCCGGGGTCATCAGCCCGGCCGACGCCATGTCGTCCACCCGCTGGCGGTTCAGGCGCGTCCACGTCTTGCCATCATCGTGGCTGAGGTACACCAGGCCGTGTCCGCACGATTCGTCGTCGGTGGGCAGTGCGACCAAGTAGAATCCCCGGTCGCATCCTGGGAAGGCGAGCGCCAAGGTGCCGTCCAAA
>JBFKGB010000086.1:0-10595 GCA_041633535.1 Euzebya sp.
AGGACATCTGGCTGAACGATCCCGACGACCCCCTGCACCTGGACCGCGCCGACCTCTCGCCCGCCGACGCCGAGCTGCTGCGGCGCCTGCACGGCGACAGCCGTCAGCACGGCGGCCCGCAGCCCGAGGCCACCACGACCCAGGCTGCGGACGTGACCGACGTCATGGCGACGATCGCGGCGGTGGAGGGTGTGGAGGACGTGACGTTGGCCGGTCCCGACCACGTGGCCGTCGCCACCAGCCTGACCGCGACCGACCTGGCCGTCCTGCCCGGTGTCGGCACGGTCCAGACCGACCACCTGCGGACCATCGCCAGCATGGACTACCAGCCCCACCAGTGGGCGCTGGCCAACCCGGCCCTGCCGTCCGCCGACATCCGGTGGGCCGAGGCCAACGCGGTCGCCGACGGCACCGGGGTGGTCGTCGCCGTGATCGACACCGGCATCGACACCAGCCACCCGGACCTCACCGACCAGATGTGGACCAACGAGGACGAGGTCTGCGACAACGGCGTCGACGACGACGCCAACGGCTACGTCGACGACTGCCAGGGGTGGGACTTCGCCAACGACGACCCCAGCGTGGACGACGGGGACCTGCGCCACGGCACCCATGTGGCCGGGATCATCGCCGCGGACCACGACGCCCACGGCGTCACCGGCGTGGCGCCCGGCGCGGTCGTCATGCCGCTGAAGGTCAGCCACGACGGTGCGATCACCGCCTCGCGCCTGGCCCGCGCCATCGACTACGCCGTCGACAACGGCGCCGACGTCATCAACATGTCGCTGGCCGGCTACGGCGCCTCCGACGTCGAGGTCGCGGCCTGTGGTCGGGCCGACGCGGCCGGGGTCGTCATGGTGGCGGCGATGGGCAACGACGGTCGCGACGTGACGGCCACCCCGACCTACCCCGCCGCGCTGGACCTCCCGTCGATGATCGCGGTGTCGTCCTCCGACGAGCAGGACGCCCAGGCCGGCCACTCCAACCACAGCGCGACCCTGGCCGACGTGCACGCGCCCGGCCAGCGGATCCTGTCGGCCTTCCCCGACCTGCGCCTGGCGTACCTGTCCGGGACCTCGATGGCGACGCCCAACGTCGCCGGCGTCGCCGCACTGGTGGTCCAGACCGGCGTGCGCGGTGCCGCGGTCCGGCAGACGATCATGGACACCGCGATGCCCCGGCCCTCCCTGGGCGGCCGCTCGCTGACCGGCGCCCGACTGGACGCCGCCGCCGCTGTCGGTGTCCCCGCCGGCGACGTCACCGTGGTGGTCGGGTCGGTGCACGACGCACGGCCCGGCGTGCCCGACGTCGCCACCATCCAGGTGACCGGTGCGCCTGCCGCCCTCGCGGGCGAGCAGACCGACGTGGCCGTCAGCCTGGGCCGGGTCCACGGCGGCGCGCTGTACGCCGTGACCGACCTGCCCCTGACCGTCGGAGGGACGACGACAACCACCGACGGTGACGGCCGCACCGTCGTCGGGGCGATCGGGGGCCAGGCGGGGGCCGGTCTGTCCACCTCGGCAGGCTGGACCCTCCCCGCCGGCGAGTACGTCCTGGCCGTCGAGGTCATGGACCCCAGGCCCGGGCAGCCGGCGCTGGCCACACACGTGGTCGGCTTCGCGGTGACGACCGGTCCCCCGGCGACGGCACCTGCACCTGGCGACACCGCCGACAGCACGTCCGGCGGGACCACACCCGATGGGGGCGGCAGCGACGGCGGCGGCGGCGCGGGCAACACCGACGGGCCGGCCGACGACCCCGTCATCGGCGACGTGGACCCCGGTCCGGTCACCACGGTCCCCGGCGGGTTGTCGCCGGAGGGGTCCACCTCCGACGACCAGCACCCCGATGCTCCGGATCCTGACGGCTCCGGCTCCGATGCCCCGACCGACGACGGTCCGGACACCGACGGCCAGACCGCTGGTGTCCTCGGCACCGGTGTCCCCGGTGACGGCATCACGCCCGACACCGACGAGGCGCCGGCGAACGACGCCGCTGGGGGCGATCCCGGCACGTCGACCGCACCGCAGGACCCCGGGTCGACCAGCACCCCGGGCGGGGACGGGGACGTGGCACCACGCCCCGAGCCGGTCGAGGGGACGGTGTTCCCTGCGACGGGACGTCCGGAGGGCGGTTCGATGGCCACGGTCACCGTCCCGGCCGGCATACCCGATGGCTCCCACGTCCGGTTCGGCGGCACCCCCGCCACCCTCATCTCCGCCGGAACGACCGCGGTGACGGTGCAGGTCCCCGCCCACGCCGTCGGTCCTGTGGACGTCACCATCCTGGTGCCGGACGGTCGCCGCCTGGTCCTGCCAGCGGCCTTCACCTACGTCGACGACCGCGGCGCCGGGCAGGACGGAGACGTCCCGGTCGCACCTCCCACCGACACGGTCACGGACGACGCCACGACACCCGACACGGCCACCGGTCAGGCCGCGCTGGACGCGGCGGGTGCCGACGGGCCGGACGGCGGTGCCAGCGGTCTTGACGGCGGTGCCAGCGGTCCCGACGCCGGGGCCAGCGGCCCGGACGCCGGGGCCAGCGGTCCGGATGCCGGGGCCAGCGGCCCGGACGACGGGGCAGGTACGCCGGACGGCGATACAGCCGGGCCGGACGACGGGGCCGCACCCGATGACGCAGGCACGACTACCGGTCCCCCACCGTCGGGTGGCGCGATCACCGTCGACGGCCTGACGTTGACGCCCCCGTCCGCCACCAGCGCGCTGTCGGGCATCAGCATGGCGGTGCTGCCGGGTGCACGGTGCGCCAGCGCCTCGTGCACCGCGGTGGCGGTGTGACGCCGGTCGTGCGTCGCCCTACAGCAGCTCGAAGGTCAGCCCGGCGTCGGACCGCAGACGGTCCAGCAGCGCCTGGCCCATCGCCGACGCCGGGGTCCAGTGGCCCCCTCCGACGGTCGACTCGCCGGCGGCCAGGCACAGCGCGGACTGGCCCAGCATCTTGGCCGTCGAGCCGTAGCCCGGGTCACGGTCGCCCGTCACCTTGACGCGGACGTCCAGGTTGCGGTCGGTCGGGTGGGCGGCGTGGAAGCGGATGTCGAAGAAGCCCTTGTCGCGTGCCTCGGCGTCCGGTCCCTCCCCCGCCGCGGGCAGGAACCGCTGGGCCAGACGCCGCAGCGGCGGCACCGCCATCGCGGCCAGCCCGACGCCCATGCCGCCGGCCAGCAGGCCGGCCTTGGCCGCACCCAGCGGGCCGTGCCCGGTCATCAGGGTCTCGGTGTAGTCGAAGTCGGTGCCCCACGGGTTGCCCAGCAGCGCGTTGGTCCGACGGACGACGCGGGTGTTGATCGCCGCCATCACCCACGGACCGGTCCACGCATCCAGGTCGTCGTCGTGGGAGGGGTTGACGGCATCGGTGCGCCGCGGTCCGCTGCGCTGACCCTCCGGCTGCAGGGCGTAGGGGTCGAACAGGACCTTGCGGACCGCCGGGTCCGACGACGCCTCGTCCATGACGTTGAGGAGGCTGTCGATGGTGCCGCCCGAGGCCCCGCCCCTGGCCGCCTTGACGCCGCCCTTCACACGGGGGCTGTAGACACCGTGCAGCTCGTGCATCTGCTGCTGCGCGAACCAGACACCCATGTCGGACGGGATGGAGTCGAAGCCGCAGGTGTGCACGATCCGGGCGCCGGTCTCCTCGGCCCGGTGCTGGTGGGCGTCGATCATCCGCCGGATCCACTGGACCTCGCCGGTCAGGTCGCAGTAGTCGGTGCCGGCCTCGACACACGCGGCCACCACGTCGGAGCCGAACGTGGCGTAGGGCCCGACGGTCGTGCAGACCACCGTGGTCGACCCGGCCATCGACCGCAGCGACGCCGCGTCCTGGGAGTCCGCCACGACCAGCGGCACGTCGGCACCCACCTGGTCGGCGACGCGCTTCAGCTTGTCCAGGCTGCGCCCGGCCATCGCCCAGCGCAGGTCCGCGGGGGCGTTGGCCAGCAGGTGCTCGGCGACCAGGCGTCCGGTGAACCCGGTCGCGCCGTACAGGATCAGGTCGTGCTCGCGGTCGGTCATGGCGGGGCTCCCGGGCAGGGGTCGGCGGTGTCGCCAGAGCCTAGGGGACCACGGACCGGGACGCCCATCCCGGCCGGTGGCGGTACCGTCCGGTCGTGGCCACCTACCGGACCGTCGCAGCGCCGCTGACGCACGAGATCGACAAGATCAAGGGGTCGCGGTTCATCGCCGACGTCGCCCCGGCACACGACGACGCCGACGCCATGGCCGTCGTGCAGCGGGTGCGTGACCGCGAGGCGGGCGCCAACCACCACTGCTGGGCGTTCGTGCTGGCGGACGGGCGGGCGCTGTCCAGCGACGACGGCGAGCCCGGCGGCACGGCAGGCGAGCCGATCCGTCGACACATCGGCGGCTCGGGTCTGGTCGACCTGGTCGTGGTGGTCACCCGCTGGTTCGGCGGGACGAAGCTGGGCATGGGCGGTCTGGTCCGGGCCTACGGCGGCGCCGCCTCCGCTGCGCTGTCGCTGGTGCCGGTCGTCGAGCGGCCGGTCGTGCGCACCTTCGACCTGACCCATCCCTACGACCTGTCGGGGCAGGTGGAGTCCGTGCTGTCAGCCTTCGACGCTGCCGTGCTGGACGCCGACTACGGCGCCGCCGTGACGCTGCGGGTGGCCGTGGCCGAGGAGGCGGGGCCGGCGTTCGCCGCAGCCGTCCGCGAGGCCACGGCCGGTCGTGTGGACGCAGCCGCGCACGACGTCACACCCCGGCGTTAGGCTCCGCCCGTCGGGACGCGCTCGACGGACGCGGGTGGACGGAGCATGTGGATGAGGGTCACGCAGCACAGGGGCACACGCCGTCGCCGCGACGCCAGCACGGTCGTCGTCGGCGTGCTGACGCTGCTGGCCGCACTGGCGGTCCCCGCGGCCGGGTCGACGGTGCACCCCGCAGCGACGGCGCGCACGGTGTCCGCCGTCGACGCCACAGCGGCGCAGCACGCCGTCGACGCACTCGCAGCGGTCCGGGACCCCGGCCGTCGCGACGGTGACCTGAGCATGGCGCTGCTGGACCTGTTCCACCGGCGTGACGCCCTGCCCCCGACGTTCCAGCAGTCCGGCTCCGACCAGTTCGGCCGACCGACCGGCATGACCGGCATGGTGCAGACGACCAACTTCGTCATCCGCTACAGCACCGACCCGGCCTCGGGCGACTTCGCCACCGATGCCTTCGCCCAGGAGACCGCGGCGGTCTTCGAGGAGGTCTACGCCATCGAGATCGCCGGGCAGGGCTGGTCACGGCCGGCCGACGACGGCACCAGGGGCGGCGACAACCGCATCGACGTGTACCTGATGGACCTGGTCGCGCAGGGCGCCTACGGCTTCGCCAGCCCCGACGCCGACGCCGGCTGCGACCCCACCCGCTGCACCGGTCTGCACGGCTGGATGGGGATCGAGAACGACTACGACGGCTACCCGCCCGACCCGTCGGGTGCGCTGCGGGCGACGGTCGCCCACGAGTTCCACCACCTGATCCAGTTCAACGAGGCGGGGCTGACCGACCCGTGGTTCTTCGAGGCCACCGCCACCTGGGAGGAGTCGGTGGTCTACCCCGACATCGACGCACGGACGTTCTACATCGACGCGTTCACCGCGTCGGCCGACCAACCGCTGACCCTCACCGACGGCGCCCACGAGTACGGCGCCTACGTCGTGATGCGCTGGTTCGCCGACCGCTTCGGGCCCGACGTGCTCCGGGACGCCTGGCGGGCGGCCCTCGACGCCGACCAGCACGCGCTGGCCGGCCTCGACGCGGCCCTGCGGGTCCGCGGCACCACGCTGGCGGCCGCCTACGGCCGATTCGCCGCGGACTCGGTCGGCTGGAACGTCGACGGCTTCCCGCGTGACGTGATCAACGGCACGACGACCACCTACCCCGAGGTGCCCCGCCGCGACGTGCTGTCGGACGGACAGATGCTGCCCGTGGCCCTGGACCACACGGCCTACGCCGTGCACCCCGTCCAGGCTGCCGACGCGATGGGCGCGGCGATCAGCACGGGTACCGACATCGCCGCGTCGGTCTCGGTGGTCGCCATCGACGGCGCGGGGGTGCGGGTCGCCTCTGCCACGACCGACCGGGGCCAGGCGACCGCCACCCTCACGGCCACCACGGGTGCTGACCTGTTCGTCGTGGTCGCCAACACCGACATCGTGTCCTCACCGTTCGTCGTCGGGGGCACCCGCGAGTACGCCGCCGACGGTGCCGTCATCGACCTGCAGGTCAGCAGCGACCTGGCGGTGACGCCGCTGGCCACGGCCCTGGTCGACGGCGGCCGGCTGCAGGCCCAGGGCCCGGTCGCGCAAGCCATCGCGACGTCGCAGTCGCTGTTCGCCGACGGGTCCGCCGGCCGGGTGGTGCTGGCCACGTCCGAACGGTTCCCCGACGCGCTGGCGGGTGCCGCGCTGGCGGGCGCCGACGGCCCCATCCTGTTCACCCCGTTCGCCGACACCCTCGACCCGGCGGTCCGGGCCGAGATCACCCGTGTGACCGGTGGCAACGGCATGGTCCTGGTGCTGGGCGGCGCCGCCGCGGTCAGCCAGGGGGCGGCGGCCGAGGCGCGCTCGGCAGCCGGCGACGTGTCCTGTGCAGCGCCCTTCCCGGCCGACTGCCGGTACGCCGGCAGCGGACGCGAGGCCACCGCCGCGCTGATCGCCCAGACGGTGGTGGCCGAGCACGCGCCCACCCAGGCGCTCATCGCCCGGGGCGACGCCTTCGCCGACGCCCTGACCGGCGGCGCCTACGCCGCACGGGCCGGCGTGCCGGTGCTGCTGACCCCCTCCGACCTGCCGAACACGGCGACACGGGCGTTCCTGGACGCCCACCCCGAGCTCACCGACGTGGTCGTGCTTGGCGGGACGGCTGCGGTCGACGAGCCGACCGCGGTGGCGCTGCGCGCGACGGGGCGTGCCGCGGGGGCCGAGCGGACCGCCACGTCCGTCGCGATCGCCGAGCAGCTGTGGGGGACCGTCGGCGGCGGTGCCGGCGGGGTGATCCTGGTCAACGTCCGGGCCGAGGACGCCTGGCAGACGGCCTTGGCCGCCGCGGTCGCCTCGGCAGTGTTCGACGCCCCACAGCTGGGGGGCGAGTCGCCACCGGCCGGCCTGTCCCCGGCGGTGAGCAGCCATCTGGGTGGACGGGCGGGACCGGTCCAGGCCTACGGGACGACCGACGCGGTCAGCGGCGCCCAGCTGGACGCCGCCGTCGCCGCACACCGGTAGGCACGTGATGACGATCCCGAGCACGGACCCCGACGACGTCGGCTGGATCACCGCCGCCGACATGGTCGAGGTCGACCGGGTCATGACCGAGGACCTCCACATCGGCCTGATCCAGATGATGGAGAACGCCGGGCGCGCCATGGCACAGCTGGTGGTCCGGCTGCACCACCCCGTCTCCGCCATGGTCCTGGCCGGGTCGGGCGGCAACGGCGGCGGTGGTCTGGTCGCCGCCCGGCACCTGCACAACCAGGGTGTCGAGGTCACGGTCATCCTGTCGCGCGAGCCGGGCTCGTTGGCGTCGGTGCCCGTGCACCAGCTGGACATCCTGCAGCGCATGGGGGTCCGCGTCGCCGACGCGCCCGACCGGCAGGTCGACGTCGTCATCGACGCGATCATCGGCTACTCCCTGCGCGGCGCCCCCGATGGCCGGGCTGCCGAGCTGATCCGCGTCGCGGGGACGCTGGGTGGACCGGTGGTGTCGCTGGACACCCCCTCGGGGCTGGACGTCACCACCGGGGCCACACCCGGCGACGTCGTGCACGCCGCGGCGACCCTCACCCTGGCCCAGCCCAAGCGCGGCCTGCGGGACAGCCCGCACGTCGGGCGCCTGTACCTGGCCGACATCTCCGTCCCACCCCAGGTGCTGGAGCGGCTGGGGCTGGGCCCTGCGCCGGCCTTCGGCGGCCACGGCATCCTCGCCGTGGGCTCCTGACCTCCGCAGCCGGACAGCCGGCGGGCGATACCGTGGCGTGGTGGCCGTGGACACCCGTGAGGACCCTGGTCGCGTCGGACGGCGACGGCCTGCACGACGCGCCTCGACCGACCGACCGCAGCGGCTGCCGCGGACCCCGGTGACCCAGCGCGGGGCCTACCACCGGGCGACCATGCCGGCGGGCAAGGCCCTGATGGTGGTGCTCCTGGCCCTGCTGCTGGGTGGCCTGCTGAACGTCCGGTCGTTGACCGAGACCGCCGAGCGCCAGCCCTTCGGGCTGAAGCGCGATGTGTCGCTGGTCATGGTGTGGCCGTTCCAGCAGGTCAGCGACCTTCTGGGGCTCGACCAGCCGCGGGCGCTGCTGACCGAACGGCTGGGCCGAACCGACGACGCGGGCACCACGGGTGGAGGTGTGGCGGTCCCCAACCCCAACGGCGGGGACGTCGAGGTCGACGCCGAGGGCAACCCCCTGGACCCGCTGTCCGCCGACGTGCTGGCGGCAGCGGCCGCCGTCGCCGGACGGCAGGCGGTGGACCCCAGCCTGGCCGACGCCGTCGCCATCCCGGCGGGGCTGGACCCCGACGAGCCGGCGGTGCAGGCCGCCGCCGAGCTGTCGCCCCGGCTGGCGCGGACGTTCACGACGGAGGACCCGCTGCGGATCGCCGTCATCGGCGACTCCCTGACCGAGCAGCTGGGACCGGCGATCATCGAGCGCACCTCGCGGCCGGGTGTGCCGGCGACCACCACCCACGACTTCACCTACTCCTCGGGGCTGACCCGACCCGACTTCTACGACTGGCCTGCCAAGGCCGCCGACATGGCTGCCGAGATCGATCCCGACCTGTGGATCGTGATGCTCGGCGCCAACGACGCCCAGGACGTCCGTGACGCCGAGGGGCGGTTCCGCCACATCGGCTCTGACGAGTGGGAGACGCTGTACAGCCAGCGGGTCGCGGGTCTGATGGACCTGCTGACCGACGACGGCCGGGCCGTCATCTGGGTGGGGCAGCCGATCATGCGCGACAGCGACTTCGACGACTCCATGGAGTACGTCTCGGAGCTCTACCGTCGGCAGGCCGCCGCACGCTCCTACGTCTCCTTCGTCGACGCCCGGCGCATCTTCAGCGACGCCGACGGCGGCTACACCGACTACCTGCCCCTGCAGGGCGGCCAGCTCGAGCAGATGCGCCTGGGCGACGGCATCCACCTGACCCGTGCCGGCGCGGGACGGCTGGCCGAGCAGCTCTTCCCCCTCCTGCCGGTCGTCACCGACCCGCAGGCCCAGGCGGTGCCCGCCGCGGGCTGACCGGTCAGGGCTGCTGCAGGTACAGCGTGGTCCAGGACTCCTCGATCGGGGCGGCACCCGGCGCGGTGCGGACGCGGTCGACGGTGATGCGGAACGACCCGCCGCAGCCACAGGGACCGCTGATGGTCTCGACGTCCCAGTAGGGCGTGGACCAGAACGTCACGGTGACCGAGGACTCGTCGGCCTCGGTGTCCACCAGGATCGCGTAGGGCGTGTCGTTGCGGATCTCCAGGTTGACGTTGGGGAAGTTGATCGTCGCCTCGCGCCCTGCCGGGTAGCGGGAGAAGTAGAAGCTGTGGGGCTTCCAGTCGACCAGCTCGACCCCGGCGAACCAGGCGGCGTTGAAGAAGGTCGTCGCGAACTGGCTGACGCCCCCGCCGACGTCGCTGACCAGCTCGCCGTCCAGGATGGCGCCGCCGTCGGTGAACCCACGGTCGCGTGTGCGGCGCCCGACGGCGTGGTTCAGCTCGTAGGACTCGCCGGCCGGGATGATGGTGCCGTCGACGATCTCGGCGATCCGTCGGATGTTGACGTTGCGGGACTGCCCGGGCGTGTAGAAGGTCGTGAACGTCGACACCGGCTGCAGGATCCCCAGGTCCGCGGCGTCGGCCTCGAACTCCTCGTCACCGACGACCTCGACGGACCCACCGCCGGCCAGCGCCGCGTCGATCACGACGGCGAGCGTCGCCTCACGGTCGGGCTCGAACCCGGCCTCGCGGTCCTGCACCACGACGTCACCGGTGATCGAGGACACATCGGTCAGGTCGTCGTCGCGGTCCGGCGTCGCCGAACGGTTCTCGACGGTGGCCGTCAGGGTCGGCGCGACACGGGCGAGGTCCATCAGCGCGACCAGCCGCGGTGGGATCTGCTCGGGTGCCGGGACGACCGTCAGCCGCTCCCCCGCCGCCGCGCCGTCGACGGACTCCACATCCACCAGCGCACGGAGCTCGCGCGGCGTCAGGGTCATCTCGGTCTGCTCACGACCGGTGCCCTCCTCGTCGGCGTCGTCCGCCTCGGGGGCCGGCGCGACCGGGGTCATGGCCGTCACGACCACCTCGGCGTCGTCCAGCCCGTCGACCACGTCGATGACGGCGTCGATGTCGGTCTGCGTCACCGCCGGTGGACTGACGGTGCCCTCGACGGCGACCTCCAGCACCGTGGGCCAGTCGGCGGGGTCGACGGTGGCGATGGTGGACAGCGCCGCCGCCAGGCCGGCGTCGACCTGCCCCGGACCCACGTCGATGCCGTCGGCCCCGTCGGTCACCTCGACACCGGCGGGCTGCACGTCGACGTCGGCGTCGACGGGATCGCGCGAGACCTGCTGGGCGACCTCG
>JBFKGB010000087.1:0-10540 GCA_041633535.1 Euzebya sp.
GGTCGCCTGGCGCACGAGCGCCTGCTGGACCTCGCGGACCTTGTCGGCGTTGGCGCGATGGTCGTCGCCGGACAGCCACAGGGGCTCGTCGGCGACGCGGCACAGCACGACCTTCCGGCGGAGGGGACGCACGTGGGGGAACCGGGTCCGGGCGTACCAGACGCGGTCACCACCGACGAGGGCGATGGGCAGCACCGGCGCGCCGGCCTCGACGGCCAGCCGGGACACGCCGGTCTTGAACCGGCCCAGGTCCAGCGGGTTGTCGGGGTCCCAGTGGATCCCGCCCTCCGGCATGATGCAGATGCTGTCGCCGCCCTGCAGGGCGTGGATGGCCGCCTGGAAGGACCCGCGCGGGTCGGTCTTGCGGTACACGGGGATGGCGTGGATGGCCCGGACCGCCCACTTGTACACCGGCATCTTCCAGAACTCGCTGGCGATCATGATGCGGGCGTAGTGGTCGAAGTTGTCCAGGCCCAGGACGGCGTGGGGGAAGTCGAACACCGACCGGTGGTTGGCGCTCATGATCCAGTTGTCGTGATCCTTGATGCACGCACCGCCGCGGAACTCATACCGCACGAACGGCAGCGAGAGCAGCTTGAACAGGGCGGCGATGAACCGCAGGACCATCGAGTGACGACGCACGTGAGGTGACCTTGCTTCGTGGTGTGGCGAGGGACGGGATCCAGGTTACGGTACCGTAGGTTCGGGTCCCGTCCCGCGTGGACTAGTCCATGATGGCGTCGATGCGGGCCAGGAGGTCCTCGTCGAGCTGCGCCAGCACGTCCAGCGCCTTCATGTTCTCCGTCACCTGCTCGGGCCGGCTGGCGCCCGTGATGACGGTGGAGACGTTGGGGTTGGCGGCGCACCAGGCGATGGACAGCTGGGCCAGGGTGCAGTCCAGCTCGTCGGCGACGTCCTTCAGCGACGCCACCTTGGCGTTGGCGTCGGCGTCGGTGACCATCTTGCGCAGCCAGTCGTAGCCCTCCAGCGTCGCCCGGCTGCCCTCGGGCACCCCGTCGATGTACTTGCCGGTCAGCAGCCCGCTGGCTAGCGGGGACCAGGTGGTCAGGCCCAGCCCGACGTCGTCGTACAGACGGGCGTACTCCGTCTCGACCTTGTCGCGTGCCATCAGGTTGTACTGGGGCTGCTCCATCACCGGCTTGTGCAGGTGGTGGCGCTCGGCGATCTCCCAGGCGGCGCGGATCTCGTCGGCGGACCACTCCGAGGTGCCCCAGTACAGCGCACGGCCGCTCGAGACGATCTCGCTCATCGCCCAGACGGTCTCCTCGATGGGGGTGTCGGGGTCGGGACGGTGGCAGAAGATCAGGTCGAGGTGGTCCAGACCCAGGCGCTCCAGCGAGGGGTCGATGGCCTCCATCAGGTACTTGCGGTTCAGCGTGTGGTGGGTGTTGACGCTGTCCTCGCCGTGGATGCCCCAGAAGAACTTGGAGGAGATCACGTAGGAGTGGCGCTCCCAGCCGAGCTTGGCGATCACCTCGCCCATGATCGTCTCCGACATCCCGCCGGCGTAGGCCTCGGCGTTGTCGAAGAAGTTGACGCCGTGCTCACGCGCCTCCTGCATGCACGCGGCAGCACGGTCGGTGTCCAGCTGGGGGCCGAAGGACACCCACGAGCCGAAGGAGAGCACGCTCACCTTCAGCCCGGAACGGCCCAGTCGGCGGTAGGTCATGTCGGTCATCGGGGTGCCCTCTCTGATGGCTGGTCTGACGGCGTCACGCAGGTTGCCGGAACGCCGGCGACGAGAGACTAGCCGGGCCGACGCAGGCGGGGTCCACCGGTAGGATCGTGTCCATGGACAGCATCCAGACCATGCGGTGGATCCTCGTGAACATGACGGCCGTCGCCGCCGTCATCGCGGGCTACCTGGGCTACTACGCAGCTGCGGCGATCCTGCTGCTGGGTGTCGCGGCGCACACCACCCACTGGCTGCTGCACCGCAAGGACGGCGCGGTCGCCCAGGACCCGCCCGCCGCCTGACGCGGAGCACGCCAGTCGGCTGAGCAGGATCCACCATGGTGGATGTTGATCGCCTCGCGATCATGCGGCGCGGGTCCAGACCTGCAGGCTGCGGCCCTGGACGGTCACCGTCCCCTCGACGTCCCCGGGCTCGTCGATCCAGCCGCGGTCGCTGTCCATGCACAGCTGCCACGCCCCCTCGACCTCGGGGGGCAGCACGAACTCGACCGCCTCGGGGTCGGCGTTGAGGACGATGAACACGTCGTCGTCGATGATGGGCTCACCGTGCGGGCCGGGGGTGGAGATGCCGTGCCCGTTCAGGAAGACGCCCAGGGTGCGGGCCATGCCGGCGTTCCAGTCCTCGTCGGTCATCTGCTGACCGGCCGGGGCGAACCAGCCGATGTCGCCCAGGTCGGTCCCGCGGATGTTGCGTCCCTCGAACCAGCGGCGGCGACGGAACACCGGGTGCGCGCCGCGGAAGGCGATCAGGCGGCTGGTGAACTCCAGCAGGTCGGTGTCGACGGCTGACCAGTCGAACCACGAGATCTCGTTGTCCTGGGCGTAGCCGTTGTTGTTGCCGCCCTGCGTCCGGCCGATCTCGTCGCCGCCCAGCAGCATCGGCACCCCCTGGCTGAGCAGCAGGGTCGTCAGCATGTTGCGCTGCTGACGACGGCGCAGGCGCAGGACCTCCTCGTCGTCGGTGGGCCCCTCCACACCGTGGTTGTAGGACCGGTTGTCGTCGGTCCCGTCCTGGCCGTCCTCACCGTTGGCCTCGTTGTGCTTGTCGTCGTAGCTGACCAGGTCGGCCAGCGTGAACCCGTCGTGGGCGGTGACGAAGTTGATCGAGGCCATCGGACGCCGGGTGTCGGACTGGTACAGGTCGCTGGACCCGGTCAGCCGCTGCGCCAGCTCGCCCAGGGTGGCGGGCTCACCCCGCCAGAAGTCGCGCACGGTGTCGCGGTACTGCCCGTTCCACTCCGACCACACCGGGGGGAAGTTGCCGACCTGGTAGCCGCCGTCACCGATGTCCCACGGCTCGGCGATCAGCTTGACCTGGCTGATCACCGGGTCCTGCTGGATGATGTCGAAGAAGGCGCTCAGCCGGTCGACGTCGTGCAGCTCGCGGGCCAGGGTCGAGGCGAGGTCGAACCGGAACCCGTCCACGTGCATCTCGGTGACCCAGTAGCGCAGCGAGTCCATGATCAGCTGCAGCACGAAGGGCGACCGGGCGTCCAGGGAGTTCCCGGTGCCGGTGTAGTCCATGTAGAAGCGGCGGTCGTCGTCGACCAGGCGGTAGTACGCCTCGTTGTCGATCCCGCGCATGCTCAGCGTCGGGCCCATGTGGTTGCCCTCGGCGGTGTGGTTGTAGACGACGTCGAGGATCACCTCGATGCCCGCGGAGTGCAGGGCCTTCACCATCTGCTTGAACTCCTGCACCTGCCCCCCCAGCCGTGAGGTGGCGGCGTACTCCTCGTGCGGGGCCAGGTAGGCGATGGAGTCGTAGCCCCAGTAGTTGCGCAGGCCCCGCTCGACCAGGTGGGAGTGGTGCACGAACTGGTGCACGGGCATCAGCTCGACGGCGGTGATCCCCAGCTGCTTCAGGTGGCTGATGGCGGCGTCGGTCGCCAGGCCGGCGTAGGTCCCGCGCAGCGACTCCGGGACGTCGGGGTTGGTCTTGGTGAACCCCTTGACGTGGACCTCGTAGATCACCGTCTCGTGCATCGGGGTGCGGGGACGACGGTCCCCCTCCCAGTCGAACCAGGGGTTGACGACGACGCTGCGCGGCACGTGGGGGGCCGAGTCGTCGTCGTTGACCGCGTCGGGGTCGCCGAAGGGGTAGGCGAACACGGCCTCGTCCCAGTCGATGTCGCCGGCGACCGCCTTGGCGTAGGGGTCCAGCAGCAGCTTCGCGGGGTTGAAGCGCTTGCCGGCGGCAGGGTCGTAGGGGCCGTGCACGCGGTAGCCGTAGCGCTGGCCGGGCCCGACGTCGGGCAGGTAGGCGTGCCAGCAGTGGCCGCTGACCTCCTCGACCGGGATGCGGGTCTCGGCACCGTCCTCGTCGAACAGGCACAGCTCGACGCCGTCGGCGTGCTCGCTGAACAGCGAGAAGTTCGTGCCGACGCCGTCGAACGTGGCGCCGAGGGGATAGGGCTCCCCGGGCCAGACGCGGGGACGGTCAGCGGGGCGTGCGGTCATCGGATCTCCAGCAGGGCGGTGGGGAGGGTGGACAGGGCGTCGGCCAGGCGGACGGCGCCGTGGGTGAGGGGGACGGTGCGACCGGTCAGCCGGTCGGTCACCGAGGTGGTGCCGGGCGGCACGGCGAGCGTCGTGTCTCCCCACAGCGCACCGACCGCCCAGCCCTGCCCTGCGAGGGTCAGCGGCAGGCGGGTGGCGATGGCCATCAGGGAGGGGTGGGACGCCGGGTCGGCGACCCCGGCGGGTCCGGTGTCGGTCGGGCGGCGCAGGACGGCTGCGACGTGGTCGCTGTGCTGGCCCACGGCCGGGACCACCTCGCAGGCGGTCGACAGCGCCGCGGCAGGGTGTTCCCGCCGGGTCCGCAGCGCCTCGCGGGTGACGAGCAGCTTCAGGCCGCCGTCGGCCCAGCGGTCACGGACGTCGGTGACGTCGGCACCGTCGAGCCCGGCCATCAGCGCGCGGATCCGGTCCACCGCCAGCGGGCGGCGGTTGTCGGGGTCGGTCAGGCTGCCGTCCCACACCTCGCAGCCCCGGTAGATGTCGGGCACGCCGGGACCGGCGATCTTCAGCAGGACCAGTCCCAGGCTGGTGGTGGCGGCGGCGACGGCGATGGTCCGGACCAGGTCGTCGACGGCCTGCAGCGCGGGCCCGGGCGCCAGCAGGGCGTCGACCCACGCAGCGACTGCCGCGTCGTGGTCGGCGTCGGGCTGGCGGTGGCTGGTGTGCACCCCGGCCTCGCGCAGCGCCTTGCCCGCGAAGTCCTGGATGCGCTGGACGAACGCGGGGGAGGGGACGCCCTCGGCGTCACGGTCCTCGGGTTCCAGGCCCAGCGAGCCCACGACGGTCTGCAGCAGCAGCCAGCGCGCATGCGCCTCGATGCGTGGTGCCGTGTCGGCCAGCATCGTGGTGACCTGCTCGTACAGGGCGAGGAACGCCTGCGGGTCCTCGGCCAGCATGGTCAGCCGCGCACGGACGTCCTCGCTGCGCTTGGTGTCATGGGTCGAGGTGGTCGACCCTGCCAGCGGTGACGTGGCGGCCCGGTCGGTCAGGAAGCGTGCGACCGCGTCAGGGGTCGGCAGCCCGTCCAGCAGGTGGGCGTCGGCCCCGACCTCGTTCAGGCCGGACAGCGCGACGTCGCGGAACAGCAGGCGGTCCTCGAACCCCTTGGCCGCTGCAGGGCCGGTCAGCTGCTGCCAGCGCAGCAGGGCCGGTCGGCCGGCGTCGCTGGCCAGCAGGCCGGCGACGGTCCGTGCGGTCGTGCACCCGGCCGCCGCTGCCGCGTCGGCGGCCTGCTCCAGCGCCTGCAGGTCGTCGGGCCTGACGGGGCCGTCGGCCCGGGTGTAGGTCCGGTAGCCCCGCAGGTGGGCGGTCAGGTGCCGCAGGCCCTCCCGCAGCGCCGCGGTGTCGATGTCGTCGGTGTCGGTGCCGGTGCCGTGTGCCGCGGGGACGAGGGCGCGGACGACCCGGTCGACCTCCCCGCCGAACAGCTCGTCGACGGCGGCCAGCTTCGAGCCGGGCAACGCGGCGGCCGTGCCGGTCCCCAGCCCGTCCTCGGCGGTGGCCTCGGCGAAGGCGGTGCGCAGCGTCCGGTGCCCCGCGGGGTCGGTCAGCCAGGCCTGCAGCATGGTGCTGACCTCGTAGCCGGTGGTGCCCTGGACCGGCCACTCGTGCGGCAGGTCCTCGCCCTGCTCGACGATCTTCTCGACCACCAGCCAGCGGCCGGCGCCGATGGCGTGCCGCAGGGTCTGCAGGTAGCCCGTCGGGTCGACCAGGCCGTCGATGTGGTCCACGCGCAGTCCCTGGACCAGCCCCTCCTGGATCCAGCCGAGGATCGCCCGATGCACCAGGTCGAAGACCCGGGGGTCCTCGACCCGGACGCCGGCCAGCTCGTTGACGGCGAAGAAGCGCCGCCAGTTCAGCATCCGCTCGCCCTCCTGCCACTGGTGCAGGCGGTAGTGCTGGGCCTCCAGCACCTCCTCGATCGGCGCGTCGGGGTCGGTCCCGGGTGCCAGGGGCAGCGACAGCCCGTGGTGGCGCAGCCTGCCGTCCTCCACGCGCAGCGACCCCTCGGCGATGGCCTCCTGCACCGTCCCGCCCAGCACCGGCAGCACGATGGGGCCGGCGTCGTGGTCGATGTCGAAGGTCGTGGCGTGCACCGACTCCGGACCGTTGGCCAGCACGTCGGCCCACCACGGGTTGTCCACGGACGCGGCGACGTGGTTGGGGACGATGTCGAGCACCAGACCACGGCCGTGGGCGGACAGGCGCTCGTGCAGCGTCTCGAGCGCGGCCCGGCCACCCAGCTCGGGGTTCACCGAGTCGGGATCCAGGATGTGGTACCCGTGCGTGGCGCCTTCGGGGACGGTCTGGATCGGCGAGGCGTACAGCCAGTCCACACCGAGGGCGTCGACGTGGTCCACCAGGTCGGCGGCGTCCTGCAGCGTGAACGCGCCGGTCAGGTGCAGACGGTAGGTGGAGGAGGGGAACTGCAGCGGCATGGGTGCTCCTGGTCGTCCGGGTCGCCCGGTCAGCGGGTGGGGTCGAGGACGTGGACGGCGACGGCGTTGCCGGGCAGCCGACCGTCGGCGGTGGCAGACCCGTCCCCGCCGTCGGCGGGGTCGGCGGTGTTCAGCAGCGGACGACCGTCGGGCAGCGCGACCGGGCTGTCGCCCAGGTTCGCCACCACCACGACCGTCCCGGCGTAGGGCGCGTGGGACGGAGGATCGCGCCGGATGTGCAGGACCCTGCCGTCGACGTCGACATGGACGCCCCGGCGTTCGCCGGTGCCCAGGGCCGGCTCGGCCCGTCGCAGGGCCAGCAGGTCGGTCCACAGCTGTCGTCGCTGCCGGCCGGCCTCGGTGTCGGCGCGGGACCTGTCCAGGGTCGAGCGGCGGAACGTCTGGTGGTCCAGCGGGTCGGGCACCTCGCCGCCCCAGGAGGTGAAGTAGGCGAACTCCGCACGGCGACCCGACCGGATCGCCTCACGCAGGTCCTCGTCGGGCATGTCGCTGAAGAACTGGAAGGGGGCGGTCTCGCCGTACTCCTCACCCATGAACAGCATCGGGGTGTGGGGGGCCAGGCACAGCAGGGCGATGGCGGCGCGGACCAGGTCGGCGTCGACCTGGGTGGTCAGCCGGTCGCCGGCCGGCCTGTTGCCGACCTGGTCGTGGTTCTGCACGCAGGCGACCAGGCGTCGCAGTGACACGTCGTCGGGCAGGGGCGCACCGACGACGCGGCCCCGGAAGGCACTGCGTCGGCCGTCGTGGACCAGACCACCCGTGTAGGCCCGCGCGATGGCCTGCAGCGGGTCGGCGTAGTCGACGTAGTAGCCGTCGGTCTCGCCCGTGATCGCCACGTGGATGGCGTGGTGCAGGTCGTCGGCCCACTGGGCGTCCAGCCCCATCCCGCCCAGCGCACGGGGACGGACCGTCTGTGGGTCGTTGCGGTCGGTCTCGGCGATCAGCTCCAGGTGACGGCCCGTCTGCTCGGCCAGCGCGGCCACGGCGTCGGCCATCTCGGCCAGCAGGTGGGTGGCGCTGCCGCGGTCGTCCAGGGCGTGGACGGCGTCCAGGCGCAGCGCGTCGACGCGGTGGTCACGCAGCCAGGTCAGGGCGTTGCCGATGATCAGGTCACGGACGGCCCCGGAGTCGGGCCCGTCCAGGTTGATGACGCGACCCCAGGTCGACTCGGCGTCCGACTGCAGGTAGGGCCCGAACCGTGGCAGGTAGGCCCCGCTGGGTCCGAGGTGGTTGTGGACCACGTCCAGCACGACCGCCAGCCCATGTGCGTGGCAGGCGTCCACGAACCGGGCGAAGCCGTCCGGTCCGCCGTAGGGCTGGTGCACGGCGTACCAGGCGACCCCGTCGTAGCCCCAGCCGTGGGCGCCGTCGAAGGCGTTGACCGGCATGACCTCGACGTGGGTGACGCCCAGGGCCGCCAGGTCCGCGAGGTGGTCGGTGGCGGCCGCGAAGGTCCCCTCGGTGGTGAAGGTGCCGACGTGCAGCTCGTAGATGACCGCCGAGGTGACGGGCGGCGCCTGGAAGGACGTCCAGGTCCAGCGGGCCGGGTCCACGACCGAGCCGGGGGAGTGGACCCCGTCGGGCAGCCAGCGGGCGGCCGGGTCCGGCAGGACGTCACCGTCGTCCAGCCGGTAGGCGTAGCGGCTGCCGTGGATGGCCGGCTGCGTGCTGGTCCACCAGCCGTCCCCAGCTGCCTCCATCGTCGTCTCGGCACCCTCGAGGACCAGCGTGACCGTCGAGGCGTGCGGCGCCCACAGGTCGAACCGGGTGTGGGTGTCGTCCACGGGGTGGGCCCCGTGCCGGCTGGCGGGCAGGGGACGACGACGCGACGACGGGTCGTGCGTGGTCGGGTCGGGCGTGCTGGTGGTGGGGTCTGCGGGGGTCACCGTGCTCCTCCGGTCGGCGGGCAGTCGGGTCAGGGACCGTCCTGCGCCTCTACCCCGATGTCGAGGGTCGATCACCTGCGCCGGGGCCGATCAGGCGCTGACGTCCTCCGCCGCCAGGTGGGCGACGTCGGAGAAGTGCTCGAGCGCCCACATGTCGGCCGAGGCGATGGGACGGCTGCGCAGGACCGTGATCGAGGCGTGGTTGCAGGGGAACCGCTCCCACTCCCACGGCTGGGGGTCCAGGCCCAGAAGGTGGCTGGTGATCACCGAGTTGGTGCCGGCATGGGCCACGAGCACCAGCCGGGGACCGTCGTCGGGCACGTCCCACAGGTGCATGGGGTCGTGGGGGTGCCGGGTTCCTCCGAAGCGTCCCAGGAAGGCCTCGACCCCGGTGGTGATGCGCTCGTGGAAGTCGCGGAACGTCTCGCCGCCGGGTGAGCCGTCCCACCACTCCTCCAGCGGTCGTGTCCGCAGGGCGTGCAGCTCGCGCACCACCTGCTCCTCGGGGATGCCCTCCCACTGGGTGGGCTGGCCGATCTCCAGCGCCCACGGTTCCACGGACGCGGTCAGCCCGGTCGCCTCGCTGATCGCACGGGCGGTCGAGACCGACCGGACGGCCGTCGTCGAGAACAGCCCGTCGATGGTGCCGACCTCGGGGACCAGACGGTCTGCGACCGCGGCGGCCTGGCGGAACCCCAGCGGGGTCAGGTCAGGGTCGTTGGTGGCGGAGCCGTCGGCGTTGCGCCACGCGGGCTGGGCATGTCGGATGAGGACGAGTTCCATGGGCGGGCACGCTACCCGCGGCGCACCCACGTGGAGAGGCGGCTGTGCACACCGAACAGGTTCGGCTGCTCCAGCTCGAGCGTGCAGTCCCAGCCGGCGTCCAGCGCGTCGAAGAACGCGGGGCTCGCCGTCGAGCCGCCCCGTCGCTCACCGATGTAGACCAGCAGGTCACCGGGGTGGGCGGCCAGCGCCTGCTCCGCCAGCGCGCCCTGGTGCGGCGGCCAGCACAGCAGCAGCACCGGGTCGGCGTCGGCGTGGCGCGCCAGCACCTCGACCGAGCCGGTCCCGACCGGGTGGTAGGTCCCCGTCGCCGTGGGGTGGAAGTGCGAGCCGGGCCCTGCCGGCGTGCTGTCCCACGCCTCGATGCAGCCGCCGGCCTGCGCGATCAGCCCGGCCCACAGGCCGGTGCCGGCACCCAGCTCGACGATCGGGCGGCCGCCGGCGCTGGCGACGATGGTGGCGACGGCCAGCGGGTCGGGGACCGACCAGGCGTAGGTCGTGTTGAACGCGGTCCGCTCCGCGTACACCCACTCGCCGGCGGCACGCCTGGCGTTCAGGTCCGCCACGGTCGCGCCGAGCGAGTCGAAGGTGGGCAGGGCGAGGAGGGCAGGGGTCCTCGAGGACATGGGCAGACCGGTCAGGGATGAGGAGGTGTCGCGACCGGCAGGGAGGTCCGTCGGGCCGCGTGAGGATGCACCCTGCGCGGGGGGCCCACCGACGCTGGGGGTGCCCGGGGGTACATGTCCCGGGCCCTGACGGGTCAGGCGGGCTCGGGCGCGGACTCCTCCAGCTCCATGCCCCTGGTCTCGGGCAGGAAGCGGTAGCCGACCGCCGACACCGCGGTCGGCAGCGACACGACCCACGCGGCCGTGGCGAAGGACCCCGTCGCGTCGGCCACCAGGCCGAACACGACCAGCCCGATCACGGCACCGACGGTGCCGGTCACCGTCAGCCAGCCGGCGGCGGTCGCCCGGACCGACGTGGGGAAGATCTCCGCCGCGGTCGCGGCCACCGCGGGGGCGTAGCTGGAGCCGACGAACAGCGTCAGCACGTACCCGACCGCGGCGCCCCACGCACCGGCGGAGTAGGTCAGCACCCCGGCGCCCGCCAGCGCGAACTTGGACCACATCGCCGTGTTGATCCGCCCGAAGCGGTCGGCCAGGTGCACGCCGACCCACA
>JBFKGB010000088.1:0-10438 GCA_041633535.1 Euzebya sp.
AACATGCCCGGCATGAACGGGATCGAGCTGATCAGGGCGGCCCGCAAGGTCCTGCGCTTCACGCCGATGCTGATGCTCACCACGGAGTCCCAGGCCGAACGGCGTGCCGAGGCCAAGGACGCAGGGGCCACCGGCTGGCTGGTCAAGCCGGTGGACGCCGACGCGCTGCTGAAGGTCCTGGCCCAGGTGGCGCCGTGAGCCCGCCCAACGTGGGCGGGACCGCCCCACCTCGATCCGACACCAGGGACAGGGCGGGAGAGGTGGCCGCCCACCTGCGCGTGCTGGGGCCGGTCGCCTCGCTGCTGGACAGCCAGCTCGGGTCCGTGGTGCAGGAGACCGAGGCAGCGGCGATGTCCTTCGTCGACAGCGTCAACCTGCTGGACCGCGCCAGCTCCACGGTGGTCGCCCGCGTCTCCGATCTCGCCGACGAGGCAGGTCGGTCATCCAGCGCGGTCGCGGACCAGATGACGAGCACGAGGAACATCGTGCGCGAGCTGGCCAGGTCGGGTGAGGACCGCGACGGCACGGTCCTGGCCCTGCTCGGACGGGTGGCGGAGATGTCGGGCGAGGTGAGCCAGATCGCCAAGGCCCTCAAGATGCTGTCGTTGAACGCCCGCATCGAGGCCAACCGCTCGGGAGCCTCCGGCGCGTCCTTCACGGTCGTCGCCGACGAGATGCGCTCACTGGCCGTCCAGTCCCAGGAGCGTGCCGACTCGATGGCCAGGGACCTGGACCTGCTGCGCGACGAGGTGACGTCGGTCCTGCACGAGTCCAGCGTCGAGATGGACGACAAGCTCGGCGTCGTGGCCAACGAGCTCGAGGAGCTGTCCGCGACCCAGGAGCGGTTCAGCGAGCTGGTCCTGCGGGTCGTTGCAGAGGTCGGCGCCAGCGCCGAGCAGGTCGCGGGCATCGCGGGCGAGGTGCTGGCCGGGACCCAGTTCCAGGACATCACCCGACAGGTGATCGAGCACGTCCAGCAGGGGCTCCGTGATCTGGGAGCGGAGATCGTCACGTCGGCGGACTGCCTGGAGACGGGCCGGCCGCTCCCCGATGAGGCGAAGGGCCTGGCGGAGGCTCTGTACGCCCGTTACGTCACGGCCGGCCAACGCCAGCGTCATGTGGCGCTACTGGGTGACGCTCAGGCGGTCAGCGCGGCACCAGTCGACGACGGGCCCGCCATCGAGCTGTTCTGACGCCACCGATGGGGTCGCCAACCCCGCAGGGTGGTCTGTGAGTGCCACTATGGGTGCATGGTACGGATGTTCGATGCGGGACTGCGCGACGACAGACCCGTCGTGGTCCACGACAAGGTGTGGACGGTGGCGAACATCATCACGTTCGCCCGCCTGCTGGGGCTGCCGCTGTACGTGTGGCTGATGGTGGGGCCGCAGGCCTACGGGTTGGCGTTCCTCACGCTGGTCGTGGTGGGCACGACCGACTGGATCGACGGCTACGTCGCGCGACGCTTCGACCAGGTGACGCGGATCGGGCGGCTGCTCGACCCGCTGATCGACCGCGCGCTGCTGGCGACCGCCGCGATCACGATGATGGCACTTGGGATCATCCCCGTCTGGGTCGTCCTCGCCGTCGTGGGTCGGGACCTGCTGCTGCTGCTGGCCGCCCTGGTCGCCTTCCGCGGCAACCCCCAGATCCCCGTCACACGGCTGGGCAAGTTCGCCACGGCCTGCCTGCTGATCGGCATCCCCGGGTTCCTCCTGGGGTACATGGACTGGGGCGGCGCGGCGTTCTGGGGCGGCGTGGGCTGGGTCTTCACCGTCGTCGGCATCGTCACCTACTACGCTGCGGGCGTCGTGTACGCCCGAACCGCCCGTGACAGGATCATGGGCACCAACCCCCCGACAGGAGCAGGTCAGTGAACCCCGAGGACCTTCAGTACACCGCCGAGCACGAGTGGGTGCGGATCGACGGCAACCGCGTCACCGTCGGCATCACCCACTACGCCCAGGACGCCCTCGGCGACGTCGTGTACGTCGACCTGCCCGCCACCGGTGCGGCCGTCGAGGCCGGCCAGCCGTTCGGCGAGGTCGAGTCCACCAAGAGCGTCAGCGACCTGTTCGCACCTGCCACCGGCTCGGTCGTCGAGCGCAACGAGGCGCTGGAGGCCACCCCCGAGCTGGTCAACTCCGACCCCTACGGCGACGGCTGGATGGTCGTCATGCAGGTCGAGGACGCCTCGGCCATCGAGGGCCTGATGTCGGCCGCGGACTACGCGGCCCTGACCGAGGACGCCTGAGCTCCGTGCGCGGGGCGGCAGCTGCCGCCCCGCCCCGGTTGCAGGGCCTGCGGTCCGGCCGCTGCTAGGCTCGGCCTGCGAGGAACTGGGCCCGTTCGGCCCGACCCGACCCATCCGCCGAGACCCCTGGTGACCCACTGATGTACTGCACGCAATGCGGGACCAAGAACCCTTCCGGGTCGAAGTTCTGTGCGCAGTGCGGGACCCCGCTGACGTCCGCGCAGGACGTCACCACCGGGATGCTCCCCACCGCCCCCGAGGACGTCCGCGAGTCCGTCGAGGCGCGGGTGGACACCGAGGGTGTCCGGTCCGAGCTGTCCCCGGGCACCGCGCTGCTGGTCAGCGTTCGCGGGCCCAACGTCGGTGCACGGTTCCTGCTGGACAAGGACGTGGTGACCGTCGGTCGTCACCCCGAGTCCGACATCTTCCTCGACGACATCACGGTGTCACGACGCCACGCGGAGTTCCGCCGGACCGACGACACGTTCGTCGTCGCCGACGTCGGCTCGCTGAACGGCACATACGCCAACGGCACGCGCACCGAGCAGCACGCGCTGCAGCACGGTGACGACGTGCAGGTCGGCAAGTTCCGTCTGCAGGCGCTCATCCCCGAGGTCGGCCCGGATCAGGGGTCCGCCGATGGCTGAGCGTCCCATGCCCGCCGGGGACGGTGGCCCCCAGGGGTTCACGATCGGTGAGGTGCTCAACCAGCTCAAGGAGGACTTCGAGGACATCACGATCTCGAAGATCCGCTTCCTCGAGTCCGAGGGCCTGATCTACCCCGACCGGACCGAGTCGGGCTACCGCATCTTCTCCGACGACGACGTCGACCGCCTGCGGTTCATCCTGACCGCCCAGCGTGATCACTACCTCCCGCTGAAGGTCATCCGCGAGCAGCTGGACCGGCTGGACGCCGGCGACGCGCCGGGTCAGGGCCCCGGGCCCGTCCCACCGCCGACGCTGGTCACCGGTGCGGACGACGACGAGGAGAAGCTGACGCCGACCCAGGTCGCCATGCAGATGGCGAAGGCCGTCGAGACGGCGGCGGCGAACGGCGACAGCGCCGTGCTGGACGCACCGTCCACCATCGTCGAGCTGTCGCTGCGCGAGTACTGCGAGGCCACGGGGCTGGACTCCGGCCAGGTCAGGGCCCTGCGCGAGTACGCCATCGTCGGCGACCCCGACGACGAGACGGCGCCGTTCGACGCCGACGACCTGCTGACCGGCCGCGCAGCCCGCGAGCTGCTGGCGCTGGGGCTCGAGCCGCGGCACCTGCGGATGTACCGCCAGTTCGTCGACCGTGAGGTCGCGCTCTTCGAGCAGCTGGTCACGCCGCTGCTGCGGCAGCGCAACCCCGAGGCCCGTCGCCAGGCCAGCCGCCAGCTCGAGAAGCTGGCCGGCCTCACGTCGCGCATGAAGCGGTCGCTGCTGTCCCGCGAGCTGCGCCGCTACGTCCGCGGGGCGTGAGCCGTCCCGCACGGCGGTCCCTCCGTCGCCATGCCCCCGCTCGTCCGCTCGGCGGGCTGATCGTCGCGCTGGCGGTGGCGGTGCCACTGCTGGGGGCGACGCCCGCCCCGGCCGGCGCCGGCGTCGCAGTCGCCCAGGCCACGGTCGCGCCGACCGCCACCGCCACGCCGTTCGACCCTGACGCGCCGGCCGTCGCGCCACCGCCGCTGGCCGAGGGTCCGCTGCGGTCCGGGCTGACGCCCGACGGGGTCATGCAGGCGCAGGTCCCCGGACCCGCCGTGGAGCCCCCCACGATCAGCGCTGCAGGGGCCGTGCTGCTGGACCCGCTGGACGGCGTGGTGCTGGCCGGGGTGGATCCCCGGGTGCCCCGGCCGATGGCCTCCACGACCAAGATCATGACCGTCCTGCTGGCGCTCGAGGCCCTGGAGTCGGGCCGTGTGGCCGACACCCTCACCGTCTCGGTACAGGCCGCGGCGACCGGGCAGCTGCCCGGGGTGGCCACCCTCGGCCTGCAGGCCGGTGACGTCGTGGACGTGCGGGACCTGCTGGCCGCCGACCTGCTGCGCAGCGGCAACGACGGCGCGGTCGCCATCGCCGAGCACGTGTCGGGCAGCGAGACCGCCTACGTCGCGCAGATGAACCAGCGCTCGGTCTCGCTGGGCCTGGAGGACACCCGGTTCCTGGACAGCTCGGGTCTGTCGGACGACCCGGCCCACCACGCCACCCCGCTGGACCTCGCGCTGCTGGGGTTCGAGGCGATGGGTCACCCGGACTTCGCGCGCTGGGCCGGCGCCGACACCCTCGACGTGCTGCCGTTCGGGGTGCTGGAGAACCGCAACGAGCTGATCGGGCGCTACGAGGGGACCACCGGGGTGAAGACGGGCTTCACCACCCTGGCGGGGCAGTGCCTGGTGGCCAGCGTCGAGCGCGACGGCCGTGTGCTGTACGCCGTGGTCCTCGGCAGCGAGGACCGGGTCAGCGACACGACCGCCCTGTTCGACCACGGCTTCCAGGACTACGCACGTCCCGTCCCCCTCGCCGTCGGACAGGTCGGCGCGACCTACCGCACGTCTGCGGGCGAGGTGACGGCGTCGGTCGCAGAGGAGCTCGGGCGCACCGTCAGCAGGTCCGCCGACGTGCGCGTCGTCACCAGGCTGGCTCCCGACGTGGCCCTCCCGATCGCCGCCGGGACGCCGCTGGGCGAGGCCGTGCTGGTCGTGGACGGTGAGGAGGTGGACCGCGTGGCGCTGCAGGCGGACGCCCCGGTCGTCGTGACGCAGGATGACGCGGGGGCTGCGCTGGGGGATGCGCTGCGGGCCTTCGCACGCCTGGCGACACGCACGGCACCGGTCCCGTTGTGAGGGTCCTCCGACGGCCATAGAATGCCGTGTCCGATGCCTATGCGGAGGAACCGATGATCGAGCTGGAGCTTGTGGGCGTACGGGTGGAGCTGCCCCAGAACCAGCCCATCGTCCTGCTGAAGGAGACGACGGGGGAGCGCTTCCTCCCGATCTGGATCGGCGCCGTCGAGGCGACGTCGATCGCGTTCGCGCTGCAGGGCGTCGAGACCGCGCGTCCGATGACGCACGACCTGATGAAGAACCTGCTCGACGCCCTCACCGTGCAGGCCAGGCAGATCGTCGTGACCGAGCTGCGCGACGGGACCTTCTACGCCGAGATCCTCCTGGACGGGCCTGCAGGCGAGACCACGGTGTCCTCCCGCCCGTCCGACGCCATCGCCCTGGCCGTCCGCGCCGGCATCCCGGTGTACGCGGAGGAGGCCGTGCTGGAGGAGGCCGGCATCCTCATCGACGAGACCGACGAGTCCGAGAACGAGGTCGAGAAGTTCAAGGAGTTCCTGGACACCGTGACCCCCGAGGACTTCGCCCAGTAGTCGATGGGCCGGGGGAGCGGCCGGCAGCTCTTGACCGGCGACGTCGGCGACGCGTACCGTCACGACATCCTTGTAGTTCTCCTTCCCCGATTCGAGGATCCATGGCTGGCAACAGGTACACGCGTGACATCCCCCTCCCAGGTCTGAGCGACGGGCAGGTCGGCTACCGCGGCCCGGCCGTCGCCGCCATCGTGGGGGTGTCCTACCGACAGCTGGACCACTGGACCTCGACCGGTCTGGTCACGCCCAGCGTGCGTGACGCCGAGGGATCCGGCTCACAGCGGCTGTACGGGTTCGACGACATCGTCCAGCTGAAGGTCATCAAGCGTCTGCGCGACACCGGTGTCAGCCTGCAGCGGATCCGCAAGGCCATCGACGAGGTCCGGTCCCGCGGGCTGTCGCTGCGCGACCTGATGCTGGCCTCCGACTCGGCCGGCAACGTCATCGCGGTGGACGACCAGCAGCAGGCGATGGACCTGCTGATGAGCGGTCAGGGCGTGTTCTTCATCGCCATCGACCCGGTCGCCGAGGAGGTCTCCCGCGAGGTCGCGACGATCGAGTCCGAGCGTGCCGAGCCGGCGGTCGTACGCCCCATCAGCAGGCCGAAGGCGATCTGATCTTTTCGAGACGGTCCGGCAGGTGACCGTCGGCGGACCGGCAACACGGTGGTGCCACGTCCGATGCACCGGGCGTGGTTCGTCTACCGGAAGGAACCAGTCCAGATGCGTATCCGCGCGTTCTTCGTCACCGCCGTCCTCGCCCTCGGCATCATCGCCCCCGCCACCGCGTCGGGCGCGGACGTGTGCTACGACCTCGACGTCGTGCTGAACGGCGATGTCGTCGTCGACGAGTCCGACTGCATCGAGGCCTGATCGGGGGGGTCGCCGCAGGGCCTGAGGGGGTCCTGCGGCGGCGACCACCGCGGTCGGCGAGGGCTCAGTCGGGCAGGGCCTGCCGTGGACCCGTCTCCTCGATCATCAGCACCGACTCGGTGCGGGTTATCCCCGGCATCGTGCGCAGCTCGTCCACCAGCAGGCGGCGCAGCTCCTCGACGCTGGCCACGCGGGCCATGATGAACCCGTCGTAGGCCCCCATGGTCAGGCCCCAGTGCTCGACGCTGGGCATCGAGTCCAGGCGTTCCCGCAGCTCGTCCAGGCGCCCCTGGTCCACGCCGATCAGCACGAGTGCGGCGACGGGCAGACCGACCTTCGCCGTGTCGATCCGGGCCGTGTAGCCACGGATGATCCCTCGTTCGTGCAGCTTGCCGATCCGGCCGTGCACGTTCGTCCGCGAGACGTGCACCTTGTCGGCCAGATCAGTCAGTGTGATCCGCCCGTCGTCGCGCAGCGTCTGCAGAATGGCCATATCGACGTCATCCATGCGCGGCAGGCTACCGGATCGACCGCGATCGTGTGACATCCGCGCCTGTCCGGCTACGAATCGTCACTCCGGCAGGCCGCATCCGACGCCGTCGGGTGACCCCGTCAGCTCCTCGCCGTCGACGATGGGTTCCTGGGAGGTGACCGGCTGTGGCCGGCCTCGGTCATCGATCCGGGCCGGGTCCCAGCGATGGGCGTCCACGCCGCCCTCTCCCAGGGTCACCGTCAGGACCCCCGACTGCCGCGTCGCCGGTGTCCGGGCGTAGAACACCAGGTTGCCGAGGCTGTGGGCGACCAGCGTGTCACCGATGGTCTCGATGCCCTGCAGGACGTGCGGGTGGTGGCCGGCGATCACGTCGGCCCCGGCGTCGGCCAGCGCCCGAGCCAGGGTCTGCTGTGCACCGTCGGGGCAGATCCAGCGCTCGCGACCCCAGTGGATGGTGACGACGACGTGGTCCGCGACCTGCGCGGCGGCGCTGACTGCGGCCACCGCCCGGTCGATGTCGTAGGCGGAGGCCAGGCCGGGCCGTGATCCGGTGGCCGCCCACGCAAGGGTGGGGAGGACACGGCTCAGGCCGACGACGGCGACCGTGTGCCCCTCGACGGTGATGACGTGGGGCGCGTAGGCAGTGGCGGCATCGGGGCCCGCCCCGACGGTGGCCACGCCGGCCTCGGCCAGCAGGTCCCGGGTCCGTACCAGGGCGTCAGGACCGAAGTCCAGCGCGTGGTTGTTGGCCAGCGTCGCGACATCGACGCCGGCGTCCGCCAGTGCCGGCGCCAGGGCCGGGTCGGCCCGGAAGACGTAGGTCTTGTCCGCAGGCGTTCCCGTCGTGCCGATGGCCGTCTCGACGTTCACGATCGCGATGTCGGCTGCTGAGAGGAGGTGGGCGACGCCCGCCAGGGGGTTCTCGCCGGCTGCGAGGACCCCGTCGATCGGCGCCTCCGCGTGGATGTCGCCCCCGAGGGCGACCGTGATGGGCCGACCCGGCGCCGGTGGCGCGACGGCCGGGGCCAGCGCGAAGTCGGGGATCGGGGTGACGTGCTCGCCGGCCGCCTCGACGGCGTAGTCCGCGGTGGGCGTCACGGCCACCACGTCGCCGACCACGACGGGTGCGCGGGGGGCCTGCAGCACCGCACCTGCGAGCGCGAAGGCCATGACCGCCGAGGTCACCCCCAGCAGGATCCGGGAGCGCCAGTCCAGCATGCCGGGATCATGGCCGCTGGACGCTCGTCAGCGGCGGAGGCTCCGCAGCGCCGGACCGGCCACCGGGTGGCCGTCCAGCGCGGTCAGGACGCCCGGGTCGATCCCGTTCAGGAAGGCGGTCAGGGGCTCGAGCGCCGCCGGTCGCAGCACAGCGGCGCGGGTCCGCCACAGCGCATCGGCCTGGTCCCGTGCCGCGCCCGCCGCGGATGCCGCCGACGGGTCGCCGTCCAGGCCGTCCTGCAGGGTCCCGGCCCATGCGCCCAGCGGGCCGTCCGGACGTCGGTCGACCACGTCGGCGAGCGCCGCAGGAGCTGTCCGCAGGTCTGCGGTGCCCGCACCCGTCAGCAGGGTCAGGTGGATGTCGTTGAGGGTGGCCAGGTCGTCGGTCAGCGTCGCCACGTCGAGGGTCTCCTCCAGGAGCAGGTCGTGGTCGCCGTCCAGCGCGTAGTCGCGACCGGGGGTCCCCACCGCGACCTCGGCGTCGCGAAGGGCCCCCAGGGTGCTGCCCACGGTGGCAGCCGCGTCGCGCAGGGCCGCGGCCCGCCCGGACGGACCGGGGAGGGCGAAGGCTCCCGCGTCGGGTGACGCGACCCCTGTCAGCGTCACCTGGGCCGCGAAGAGCTGCAGGACGCTGACGACGGCGTCCTCGGTCGCGATGTCCGTGACCAGCTCGGGCGCAGGGTCCTGCCGGTCGCCGCCCGAGGCGTCGCCGACCGAGGTGACCAGGGCCGTCGTCAGCGCCAGGGCGGTCAGGACGCCCACGACGAGGGTGGCGCGTCGGCGTGTCGTGGGCCGGACCGCCCGATCGCCGGCTTCCGCGCGTCCTCCGTCGGCGGGCCCGGTGGGCCGGCGCACCCCGGGCGGGGCCCACCCCGTGCTGTCACCGGGCAGCCCGAGCACCTGGCTGGGCCGTCGCTGCGTCACCCTGCCCCGTGTTGGTCGTCCCTGCGTGCCCATGCGCCCCGCAAGCCTACCCAGCTGCTGCCGGGTACGGTTCCACGTCGTGATGGAGCTGACCCTCAACCCCCGCCTGACCGAGGACCTGATCGACCGCCTCGAGGCGATCTGGGTCGACGTCACCAACGCCGGCGGCAGCGTCGGGTTCGACCGTCCCGTGACCCGTCAGGACGTCGAGCGGGGCGTCGCCCACGTCTGGGACGAGGTGCTCGACGGCACCCTCGACCTGGTGGTGGCCCACGAGGGGACGACGGTGCAGGGCTTCGGCTTCCTGCGTGCGTCCACGACGCCGGTCAGCCGCCACCGTGGCGAGATCCTGAAGCTGCAGCGCGATCCGGCGGCGACGGGGCGTGGCATCGGCGCCGCGATCCTGGCGGCGCTTGAGGCGCGTGCGGTCGACCGGGGCCTGCAGCTGCTGACGCTGGAGGTGCGCGAGGGGACGGGCCGCGAGCGCTTCTACGCCGACCACGGCTGGACGGAGGTCGCGCGGCTGCCGGGCTGGGTGCGCGTGGGCGGCGCGGACGTGGGGCTGATCGTGATGGCGAGGACACCGGGACGTGACGGAGGTGCACCGATGACCGACATCGAGCCGGGGGAGGGGCTGCGGATGGCGGTGCGCCGTCTGGACCCCGACCTGCCCATGCCGACCTACGCGCGGACGGGGGACGCGGGGCTGGACCTGTACGCCCGCGAGCGCAAGGTCCTGCCCGCGGGAGCGAGGGTGCTGATGCCCACGGGCATCGCCGTCGCCATACCCGACGGCCACGTCGGCCTGGTGCACCCGCGGTCGGGCCTGGCGGTCCGGCAGGGGCTGTCGATCGTCAACGCCCCCGGGACGATAGACGCCGGCTACCGGGGCGAGCTCATGGTCCCGCTGATCAACCTGGACCCGTCGGCCACGATCCGTCTGGAGCGTGGCGACCGCATCGCCCAGCTGCTGATCCAGCGCGTCGAACGGCCGGTCCTGGTCGAGGTGGAGGAGCTCCCCGACGGGGTCCGCGGGACCGGCGGCTTCGGATCCACGGGCCGCTGAGAAAGTTGTCCGGAATTGTCGCCTAACTGGTTGCGAACTACGGGGGGACGCTGCATACTCCTCGGTCCGCGCGGATGTAGCTCAGCTGGCTAGAGCATCTCGTTGCCAACGAGAAGGTCGCCGGTTCGAATCCGGTCATCCGCTCTGGACACGCTCCTGAACCCCAGGAGCAGCGTCCGAGTTCATCACGAGAGCCCCTGGGAGACCGGGGGCTCTCGTCGTTTTCTGCATCAAGCGTCCACGTCGGACA